>JAAKFB010000054.1 GCA_011065235.1 Chlamydiota bacterium
TCTCCCCGTTTCCGCTCTGTAATGTCTCTGGCAATAGAAGGCCTTTAGAGTGAAGCGGTTAGGAAAAACCCGGAAATTCTGAATTTCCGGGTTTTTGAAGAATATCAAGAGAAGAGGCGGTTAGCGATCTTGTGGATTGTATAAGATGTAAAGGCTTGGATTCCTTTTGAGATACAGCATCCTCCAAATGTATTAAAACTAGCGGTATAAACTGTGAAACTAGAAAAAAATCCGAATAGAATAGGCTTAAGAAGTTGAGGGTGAATTAGTTCTAGAGCTCGAAAGAACAGAAAGAATTCAGGGTGATTTAAAAGATATAAAGGTGATGTAACATTTTGAACTGTTGCAATCCCTACTCCAAGTCCTACAAGTGTTTGCACTTTAATGCTAGTTTTGAATGCACCTATAGACGCAAGGAATATTCCAACTGTTGAAAATGTATCTGGAAATAGATAGCCATTTGCTATTAAAATAGGAATAGAAATAAATCCTAAGTTCCCTTTTAGCATTTCTCGTGAAATTATGGCCTGCATTAATGTAGATCCAATATCGATAGGCCAGTTGTCAGAAGAGAATGTGATGGTCATAGATCCAAGTGTGGTTAAGGCAATCCCTGAGATTTGTGATATTTTAGGGGCGTTATTTTTCAAGAAAAGAGCGAAGCGTTCTTTACTAGTGAACAACATGTTAGGGTTTACTGGGACGCGACAAGTTGGGCATGGAAAATTTACAATTTTTTTGAAGAGCTCTCTTGCGCAGTCTCGATGCAAAGGATGCAATTTGCCATCTTTTCCTGTGTGACAGACCCATGTAAGATTGGAAGTGTCAGAATTTACTAAACACACTGAACAATTAGTATTATTTACTGAAGTTTGTTTGTATATACTTGTTGTCATATAGTCTCTTTATTGTATTAATAATAAGAACAAGGATAACAAATTAAATGTTTAAATGCAATAAAAAAGGCCGGCGGATGCCGGCCTTTTAGAATGAGAAGCTTACTTTTCCTCTTCCTCGAGGATTTCGACCTCAGCCTCTTCGATATCGGGCTTGGCCTCTTCTTGAGGAGGAGGAGGGGGCGCGGCACCTTCGGGGCCAGCCCCACCTTGCAACGCTTCGCCGATCTTCTGCATGTGCGTGTTGAGCGCATCTTTCGCAGCCTTGATCGCGTCGATGTCGGTCCCTTCGAGGGCTTTTTTCACCTTGTCGACATGGCTTTGGACGTCTGAGACGACCTCGCCCGGGATTTTATCCTTGTTGTCGTCGAGGGCTTTTTGAGCGCGGAAGGCGAGTGAATCAGCTTCGTTGCGCACTTCGACCATTTCTTTCTTCTTCTTGTCTTCGTCAGCATGAAGCTCGGCGTCTTTGAGCATTTTTTCCACTTCTTCATCAGAAAGTCCCGTTTTATCGATCCGGATTTTTTGCTCTTTTCCGCTTTTGATGTCTTTGGCAGAGACGTTCAGGATTCCGTTGGCGTCGATATCGAAGCAGACCTCAATTTGGGGCATGCCGCGAGGCGCTGGAGGGATGTCTGTGAGGTCGAAGCGGCCGATCTCTTTATTGTCGGAGGCCATTTTCCGCTCCCCTTGAAGGACGGCGATCGTTACGGCAGGCGGGTTGTCAGCGGCTGTCGAGAAGCCTAGCTTCTTCTGGGCTGGAATAGTGGTGTTGCGCTCAACGAGGGGCGTGAGGACGCCGCCAAGGGTCTCGATACCGAGGGCGAGGGGGATGACGTCGAGCAGGAGGACGTCTTTGACGTCTCCTGAGAGGACTCCACCTTGGATCCCGGCGCCGATGGCAACCACTTCGTCGGGGTTGACCCCTTTGTGGGGCTCTTTGTTAAAAATTTCAGAGACTTTGCGCTCGACAGCGGGCATCCGTGTCATCCCTCCGACGAGGATCACTTCATCGATCTTATCGGTTGAGAGGCCGGCATCTTTTAGGGCTTTGAGGCAGGGCTCTTTGGTTCGATCGACGAGATTGTGCGCGAGGTTCTCGAACTGCGCACGGGTGAGTGTCAGCTGGAGGTGTTTGGGTCCTGTCGCATCCATCGTGATGAACGGTTGGTTGATCTCTGTTGTCTGGGTCCCAGAGAGCTCGATTTTGGCTTTTTCAGCTGCGTCGCGCAGGCGCTGCAGCGCCATTTTGTCTTTGGAAAGATCGATTCCGTTTTCTTTTTTGAACTCATCAATCAGCCACTGGAGGATGATGTTGTCAAAGTCGTCTCCACCGAGGTGGGTGTCTCCGTTTGTGGAGAGTACTTCAAAGACGCCATCGCCGATTTCAAGGATGGAGATGTCAAAGGTTCCTCCACCGAGGTCATAGACGGCGATTTTTTTATCGCTTTGTTTGTCGAGGCCATAGGCGAGGGCAGCTGCTGTCGGCTCGGGGATGATCCGCTTAACGTCGAGTCCGGCGATGCGCCCCGCATCTTTGGTCGATTGGCGCTGCGAGTCGTTGAAATAGGCGGGAACGGTGATGACTGCTTCGGTGATTTTCTCGCCGAGATAGGCTTCTGCGGTCTCTTTCATTTTGATGAGGATCTGCGCACCTACTTCTTCGGGAGTGATGTTTTTGCCATCGATTTCAAAGACGGCGTCGCCATTACTTCCTCCCTGGACTTTATAAGGGATGTTTTTGAGTTCTGATTCCACTTCGGAGAATTTACGTCCGATGAATCGCTTGGAAGAATAGATGGTTTTCTCGGGGTTAGTTACAGCTTGGCGCTTGGCGGGAATCCCGACGAGGCGCTCGGCGTCCTTGTAGCTCACAACCGATGGGGTTGTGCGCGAACCTTCGGCACTTGCGATGACTTTCGGGGTGCCTCCTTCCATAATGGAGACACAAGAGTTCGTTGTCCCGAGGTCGATTCCGATAATTTTGCTTTGTTGTTTACTCATGGTTTTGCTCCTTGTTTTCTTCTTTTGATGTATTATCTGTTGGGGCCTTGGCCACTTTTACACGGGCAGCGCGCAAGACTCGATCACCACTTTTGTACCCTTTGAGGAACTCTTGGAGGATCGTTCCATCGGGGTGCTCATGGGTCTCTTCGACTTCGACTGCTTCGTGTTTGTGTGGGTCAAACATCTCGTTTTCAGAGTGGAAGGCCACCACATTGTGATTTGAGAGGATTTCTTTAAATTGTGAGAGGATTATTTCGAAACCTTTGGCCCAATTGCGGGTGTCTTCGCTCATTTGGTCAGTGAACCCGAGGGCGTTTTCAAGGGTGTCGATGGGAAGGAGAATTTCTGCAACGACATTTTCAATGGCAAAGCGGGTCATCTCGTGCTTTTCTTTCTGCATGCGCTTGCGCGAGTTTTCCATCTCAGCGAGAAGGCGGAGGTACTTGTCTTGAAAGTCTTCTTCTTTGGGCGCGACTTCTTCTTCTTTTTTGATCTCTTCGATTTTATCTTCTTCGGTCATTAAATATCCTTATTTTCTATGAGCAAACCCATGGAAGGCGATTTGCTCTCCAGCTCAATTTGCGAGGCTTTGGGTTTGCGGAAAGTGATTTTAAACTTGTATAAGCTATTTGTCAGCGTCTCGCTGATAGCATCTGCAGCTACTTCGAGCAGGCCAAAGAGGCGGCGGTAGGGGAGGCGATTGGGGCCGAGTAGCGCAATGGCACCGGCTGTGGTTTGGTGAATCTTGTAGGGGATGATCAGTACACTGCATCCAGAGAGGGTTGTCGATAGAATTTCGAGGTCTTCTCCCAAAAAACAGGTGAGCTGGTTTTGTGCACATGTTTTTTGGAGGAGCTCGCGGAGGTCTTTTTCATTTTCGAAGAGTGAAAGGCCGCTGGCGAGCGATGCAGCATTGTTGAAATCGGGGTATTCGAGGAGTTTGGAAAATCCGGTTTTGTAGATGTCCTCAGCACTGAAATTTGAGTAGGTGACGATGTGCCGGAGCATGATTTCTTTGTAGAGTTGGTTGCCGAGCTTTTCCTCTTCTTGCGAGAGTTTGGGCTTTTCAATGCCGGTTGTGCGCCACTGTAAATACTTTGCAATCGTATCGAGGTTGGCGCCTGAGAGTCCTTTTTCGATGTAGAGGACCTCGGTGTGAATCATCCCGAAATCGGTGATGAGAACGCAGAGACAGCGATTGGAATCGATCGCAACGAGCTTGATGTCGAGGATGAAGTCTTGATCGAATCGGGGAGAAGAGAGAAAGACTGCACACTTAGTCTCATCGGCAATCCATTCAGCGGCTTGCTGCAGATAGGAAGCCACTTCGCGGGACGATTTGGAGAGTTTTTTGCGTAAGGGCTCAGCCTCTTTTTCCTTGATTTGAGGATTGGAGAGGTGGGTGTCGACGTAGACCTTGTAGCCAGCTTCCGTGGGAATGCGTCCACCCGAGGAGTGCTGTTGGCGCAGGTAACCGGCTTTTTCGAGCTTGGCGAAATAGTTGCGGATCGTCGCAGAGGAAAGGTTCTGGAAGCCTCTTTCGCGCAAGGTGCTCGAGCCGACGGGAGTTCCCGTCTCGAGATAGAGCTCCACGAGACCGAGGAGAACGAGTCTCTCTCTTTCGTCTTTTGCAGGTCTTTTTGGGGTCATGGCTTTCATCATAAAGGTAATTATAGCAAAGGTCGTGGGGGAAGTAAAGAAAATTAGCAGTCTGGGGTCAAGATTGCTGAAGTAATTTGTAAGTACTTGAGAATTAATCCTCTAGAATATCAGGATCTGTGGCGATAATAGGGAGAATATCGACGATGGTGGGGGACCACTCGAGTCCACGGGAGTAGACGATCTTTGAGGCGATATAGGTGGCGATGATCGCCTTTTTGTGGATATCGGGGATATCGGTGATGATCCGTTCTTTGTATTGGCTACATAGCAGCGGAGGGCAATAATTGAGTAGGCAGCGGATTAGCGGATTTTTCGGGTCGTCAGAGAGGACTATCCCCTCTAAATAGTCGAGAAGCTGGTACATGTAGGTGTTGATTTTCTCAGAAATCCACTCGGAAATATCGGTCAGATAAGCTCCTGTTTCGGCGTGGGTGGTGAGTAGGAGCTGGGCTTCATCTTTGGCCCGATCGCGGATGATGGCGAGGATTTCAGGCATCAATTCGGGCTTTTTCTCGATGAACTCCTCTTCGGAGAGGATGAGGCTCGTGAGCACTTCAAAAGAGGAGCAGGTGACGCCTCCTTTGTTGGCCGAGCTGTCTTTGATGATGAGAACACCGAGTTTTTCTAGAGCTCTACGAGCCCAAGGGGTCAGATAGAGGTTCGCTCCTTCGACGATCGCCTTCGATGTCGGATGGCCGGTCTCGTCGAGGAAGTCTTTATAGTTGTGTTCATTGAGCGTGCGCGGTCTGCCTCCACCTGGGATGAAGATATCGGTCTTGGCTTGATGGACATTGTGGCTGAAGAGGTGGTTCATCTCATTTCCTGAGAGCCAATCTTTGATCACTTTGTCCTTTTTCTTGCGCCAGCAAAGGGTTTGTTGTGCATATGCCGTCTGTTCACGCTTGGTCGTCAAATCGAGCAAAAATCCCCCGTCATTGAGTTTGTTTGGAGGATAATTGCAAATCGGCTGAACGTCGTGGAACATCTGTGCGAGGATTTTCAGATCGAGCCCTTTGGGATCGTAGATGGTGCCCGAGATATCTGTGAGGGCGAGTAATTTGGCCGTCTTGGGGAAGAATTTGTAGAGATTGAGGAGCTGATTTCCGGCGACATCGCCATCGGGACCACCGGAAATTTTGATCGTGAAGGAGTCGACGTAGGGATCGATGCCGAGGTATTTGAGCGCCTCTTCCATGTAGACGTTCACCCCAAGCGAGGTGACCCCATATTCTTTGTGGTTGATTCCGGCGCTGGGTTTACTCGAGATGAAAGATCCCCGTGGTTTGTAGTCATAGAATGTAGAATGCCTGGCGATCCACTCGATCATTTCATTATGCATGTTCTCATCGGGGCCGAGATAGATATATTCGGGTTTTTTCCAGTAGTCGACAATGTGTTTGGCGCGCAATTTTCCATCGGCATCACAGTTGAGCAGTGTGATAAACGCCTCTATAAATGAACGCTGCGAAGAGTAGAGATATTCGAGTTTTTGCTCTTTTTTGTAGGTGACCAAATGTTCTTTAATCGTCTCCTCGTCTAGGCCAGCTTCTTTCAGCTCTTCTTTGTAGATGTCGATCTCCGATTGGAGCCGCTCGAATGGTTCTAGAAAAATCACTCCTTTTGCGCCCCCTTCAGGGATATCTTTGTTTTTTTTCTGCTGCGTATACGCGAGGTTATAACACTCAGCAAAGACGATATTGCGCTCCCAAAGCATCTGTTCCATTTTCTGAGGGAATACAGTCCTTAAACCTCCGCGAGAGAGTTCTTTAAACCGGATATGGAATCCGATGAAGTACATCCCCTTGGTGAAGAAGATGGAAAAAGGGAGCTCGGGGAATTTTTCTTTCCGATCATAGGGAAGGTAATCTAGGTATATGGGGTCGAGGCGGAAGCAAAAAGCGCTCTTGTTATTCCGATAAAAATTGGTCTTGAGTGTGTGCTCGACAAAATTCATCCCCTGCCTGAGGATGTTTTTGCGTTTGGTGTCGTTGGCTTCATTTCCCGTGTCGAGGTCGGCAACGAGTTTGAGGAACTCTTTTTTGGTATTCTCATATTTTTTGAGATTAACCCCTTCTGGATCGAATTTGTATTCGAAGGCCTCGGTGAGCAAAATCGTCAGTTCGGGGTGCCGGCACAGTCCTTCTTCGATATTGCCCAGACTGTACATGTTGACATCGGCGTGGGTGAGAGTTTGGTGGATGAAATTTGACATCGCTTTGATCAGATTGCCGATATTGCCTCGGACAAGCTCAGTGTCGACGAATCTCTTCTCGATGATTTCTTGCTGTCCCTCGAAGTATTTCAGAGTGACCAATTCCTGGAGAAAATCCTGCGTGTCACACGCGTCCCACGCAGCTTGTCCTTTTTCTCCATGCAACCCGATAGACATGATGAGGACGGAGTCCTTGCTATAAGGGTTGATATATGTTGCGCTGACTCGGCGCATGGTCAGATTATGGCGATGAACGACCCTTGCGAGGTTATACAAAAAGTGGTGTTTGGGAACATTGCGCCACGCAAAGACCACCTGCATCGAGGGGAGGTCCTTTTTTTTCTTCCAATCTTTGTTGTAGCGGACCTCATATTGGCAGTGATTGCGGCTCTGAGCGCGGAAAAACATGTCGAACGCCATGCTGAGGCGCTCTTTGGGCATAGAACGCAAAAAACGGGGACTCATTCCGGCCAAAAGCTTGCGAAATTCAGCATCTGTCACTTCGGGATTGCGGGCCTTAACGAGCTCTCTGATCTCTTTTTTCTCCTCGGGATCCAAGATCTTTTCAGTCTCTTCCACCTCTGGTGCCATCGTGAAATAGATGATGGCGACGCGTAAATTGGTTTTTACACGAGGAAAAGGGGGAGATTCATTGGAGACGAATGCGCGGTAGTCCTTGATTCCCTGCATTTGATAGTGCTTCAAGATGCGCAAGTCGGCGTCCATGCTGTCGAGGCAGAGGACGATAGATGAGTCTTTCAGGTGGATATGGGCGAAGAAATCCTGCAAGTCGAAACCCATTAAACTATGGGCGATCAAGAGGATATCATCCTCGGAGACCTCTTCGAAGAAGCTGGGGGGCATGTGTTGCTCGAGCCAGACATAGCACTCTTCGCACTTACGACTCTCTTTACGAACGGCATCAGCGAGATGCTCCTTGAGATCTTCGCCGCTACCCGGTTTTTTCTTCTTTGCCATACCCTCTATCTATGACAAGGTAAAGAAATTTTTTCAATCAAAAGAATTTTTGCAAAAATTTGACCGGGATGTAGGAATACATCCTCTTACTGTTGGAGAGCATTTTCCAAAATCGTTCTGTTTATTGGATCTTTTAATATCTGAGGCATATGTTCTTTGGCTAGATCCCGCGCTTTTTGATCTACTGTAGCGCCCTTTTCTCCAAGAAGGAGCATGGCAATCAGGTTGTGCGTTTTAATACTGAGATGCAAAGGGGTATTTCCTTCACCATCTCGAATATCTAAGCTAACGCCCCGATCTATTAGGCTCTCTACAGTTTTTAGCCGATCGTCTCTCACAGCATTTAAAAGATTAATTTCATCTTGCAGCTTAGATGTGAGGGTGGTTCCAGTGTTTTGAGATTCTGTAGGATTGTCACCTTTAATTTTAGAAGGGTGTTCAAAAAAATAGTTTACAAAGTTTGTTATTAATGAAGTCATAGTATTCACCTTAGTTTTGGTATTATAATTAAGATTATATCAATTTTTTAATTAAATGTAAAGATAAAAATACAGAAATGCGTAAACTACTGAAGAACAAAGGGTTTCAAAAAATGATGTGCATTTGGTGTGTTAGAGGGTTTTTTAAAGGATTGATTGTCAGTGACTTATTTTAATAGCCGGAGGCTATTGAAGCCCACGATGACGGTGCCGCCCTCGTGGAGGATGACGGCGAGCCAGAGGGGGATATAGCACATTCGTACTCTATCTTTTTAACTTTTATTTATATCGATTGTTTTTTGAAGCTGTTTTAAGAATGAGGGTAAATATTCTCGAATGGTTTTCCAGACAATATCACGGTCTACATCGAAATACGCATGAATTAATCTATTTCTCATTCCGACAAGTTCTTTCCATGGAAGATCTGGAAGCTTCTTTTTTGTTCTTTCTGAAATTCTACCTGCTGCTTCTCCAATAATTTCGAATTCGCGTAAAACAGCAGATAGAAGAAGGCGATCCCTATCTAACGAGGCTCTTCGCTTTCCTTTAGTAAAAGAGAGAATTGCTTCTGTGGAATCTAGCATGTGTTTTAAACGAACAAGATCTTTATTTTCCATAGACAGTCTTTGCTTTAGCCAAAACGTCTTCTCGGAAGTATGGGCTCAAGTCATTTGGCGTTTTTAAGTCGACTGGATACCCGATGATATCACTAAGCTCTGACTCCATTTGAATGAAACTGAAGAGGTGAGGGATATATTTTTTTTCAAAATTTATTAAAATGTCGACATCGCTTTTTTTGGTAAAGTTAGATGTTAAAACTGAACCAAATAAAGCTAGATAAATGATGTGATGCTTTTTGCAAAAACTATCAATTTTTTTCTTTTCTAGTCGAATTGGAGATTTGGCCATCTGATCACCTTTTTTTTATTTTAGCTTGATTTTTCCTATTTGAAAAGAAGAATTCATTTTAATAGCCGGAGGCTATGCCTACGATGATGGCTGGGGGCTGCTACGATAGGTATAATTGATTCTAGACAATATCTCTGGAGTAGTTAACGTAGTATTCGGCCAAACTTGAAGCTGCGAAATAAGTGAAAGCAGTTGCTGCTACAGCAAAAGCCACTAGGTAATATTGGCGGCGCGGTGAAGATGCAGGCGTGGTGGCAGCTGGAGCGACAGGAGCTGGAATGGCAGCTGGAGCGGGGGTATTTATGCTAGTTGCTTTGATTTTACCAATTTTAAGAAGAAGCTCACCATGTACAGGATCCATTCTTTGTCCAAAGTCGATTGCCGATTGCTTATCTTCTTTTTCTTGGATAGATTTAGCTTCGCCAATAATGTCTTTGATTTTTGAAGTAAAAGTAGGATCGTTGTCCATTTGTTTCATGGCTTCTGCTTGTATAGGAGCAACATTTCGGGTGATTGTTCCCAGTTTTTGCATGGCTGTTTGCAATACAGGATTAAAGTGCATCTTAGCAAGCTCTAGAATTTCTCTATTGGTAAGGTTATCTTTGGTTTCTCGTGTCAAAGCTTCTATTGTTTTTGCAAGAAAAGGTTTAACTGCTTCGTAAAGGTTTTGGAGAGCATATTCTCTTGATCTTACAGAATAAGTT
>JAAKFB010000055.1 GCA_011065235.1 Chlamydiota bacterium
AAGTGAGTTCAAAGGGGAGTCTATTGACCTGGCTAACATGGTAGCAGATAGGTATCGCTCATTAGCTCTAGGTCCTTCTGGTTAGCTCTCAAATAGCTATGCCATGACTTTTTAAGGACGTACCTACCAACTAGGCTATCAAGAGGTGATACGTTATAAGAATAAACAATGTCATTTTTAATACTCATAACATTAAGTATAACAAAAAAAACCTAAATGTCAATAGTTATTTTTAAATAAGCTGATAGTCAGTTAGTTACGAAACAAGTTAGCCTCTAAGGTTGTAAAATAAAATTCTAAGCGTTATCCCTTAGGTATGAGTCAAGAAGAACCGGAAATGGGCAGATTCGAGCCCAAAGGCGATCCAAATCAGCCGCGAGAGCCTTTCCTTCCAGATGAGTTCCCTGAAACTCCCTCGATTGAGCAGTTACACGTTCCCAAATCGCCTTTGGACGTCGAGAAGCTGCGCCAGTTTTTGTTGGAATTAGAGCCCATTGTAGGGGAAATCGAGCAAATGAAGCGCGCTGGCCAACATGCAGTGGCTGCACATTTGCAAGAAGTAAAGAATCTAATTCACGCAGGGGATTTTTCAGAGGAGGTGGCACGCATCTTCGAGAAAATCGTCGATCATTTCAATGACTTACTGACCCGCTCAACACCAGTTGATCGGGAAGCCGTTCTAGCTAAAATCAAGGAATTAGAAACTAAGCTTTAATCTTGATGTCGACACCGGCAGCGACGGGCAAGACTTTGAGCTTGTCAATCGTATCAGGTGTGGGGTTGAGAATGTCAAGCAAGCGGATATGTGTGCGCATTTCGAACTGTTCGCGTGATTTTTTGTCGACATGGGGAGAGCGTAAGACGGTGTAGATTTCTCGTTTTGTGGGAAGAGGTATCGGGCCGGCAACCCGTGCCCCGGTACGTTTGGCCGTTTCAACGATATCTTCGGCCGCACGATCGAGGACGCGCTGGTCGTAGCCTTTAAGGCGGATGCGGATTTTTTGTTTAGAAACTGGTTTTGGTGCTGGCTGGCTTGCTGTTTTTTTTCCCATATAGAACGCTTATTTCCTAATTTAACGTTTTTTTCCTGACGTAACGTCTTCTTGAATTTTGTTTGGCACTTTCTCAAAATGGCTTGGCTCCATTACATTGGTCGCACGTCCAGAAGAGAGTGAGCGCAGTTGTGTCGAATATCCGAACATTTCACTGAGAGGCACCTCTGCCTCGACTTCTACAACACCGCCTTTCTGAGGCGTTTGTGCCATGATTTTTCCTCGTCTGCGGTTGAGGTCTCCGATCACATCTCCCATGGATTGATCAGGAGTGGTGACGACCACTCTCATGATCGGTTCTAGCAAGATAGGCGAGCAGTTTCTTGCTGCATCTTTCAGAGCCATCGATCCGCAGATCCTAAAGGCCATCTCACTGGAATCCACTTCGTGGTACGAGCCATAAACAATGGTGATTTTCACATCGACCAAGTTGTAGCCCGCGACAACACCTGTGTTGAGGCCATCTTGTACGCCTTTAATGACAGCGGGGATGTATTCTTTCGGGATGACGCCACCGACAATTTTGCTGATGATTTCGTTGCCTTTGCCCTTTTCATTGGGTTCGACTTCGAGTACAACATGCGCGTATTGTCCGCGGCCACCACTTTGCTTGACGTATTTTGTTTCCGATTTGCCTGTTTTAGTGATCGTTTCTTTATAAGATACTTCGGGCTTGCCGACATTGGCCTCAACGCTGAACTCGCGCATCATCCGATCGCGCAAAATATCGAGATGAAGCTCTCCCATTCCGGCAATAATTGTCTGGCCTGTTTCTTCGTTTGAAGAAACCCGGAAAGTGGGATCTTCTTCGGCAAGTGCTTGAAGAGCTACAGAGAGTTTTTCTCGGTCAGCTTTGGATTTTGGCTCGATCGCCATCGAAATCACCGGTTCGGGGAATTCCATCTTTTCGAGAATAAGGGGATTTCCTTCAGCACAGAGAGTATCTCCTGTAGTAGTGTTTTTAAGCCCGATACAGGCTGCAATATCTCCAGTGAAAAACTCATCGCGGTCTTTTCGTTGGTTGGCGTGCATTTCAAGGAGGCGAGAGACTCTCTCTTTTTTCCCTTTGGTCGTATTGAAGATAGTGGTCCCCTTTTCGAGAACACCTGAATAGACGCGGACAAAAGTGAGGCGACCTACATAGGGGTCTGTCATCACCTTAAAGGCGAGAGCAGAAAGGGGAGCTTCGTCTTTTGGCTCGAGTTCCATCGGTTCATCGCTGTTGGCGTCGAAACCTTTGATCATTCCCCGATCGGCAGGAGAGGGCATCCAGTGGGTAATCGCATCGAGTAAGGGTTGAACCCCTTTATTTTTGAATGCCGTTCCACAGAGAACGGGATTGATTTTATTTGTAATGACCCCTTTACGGATCACAGCATGGATTTCGTCTTCGGTCAAGGAGTCTGGTGCGTCCAAGACTTTCATCATGCATTCTTCATTCGATTCATCGATAGTTGCCAATTATTCGAGAAGTGCATTGCGCATTTCTTGACACTTCTCAAGGAGATCTGCAGGGATATCGACCGTGTCGTATTTGGCACCCAGAGTTTCGTCGAGGAAGAGATAGGCCTTCATCGTGACGAGATCGACCATCCCTTTGAATTCCGCTTCTGCTCCAATAGGGCAGTGAACGGCGATTGCGTTAGCTCCGAGTTTTTCTCGCATCGATTCGATAGCCGCGAAGAAGTCGGCACCGATACGGTCCATTTTGTTGATAAATGCAATACGGGGAACGTCGTAGCGCGTTGCTTGACGCCAGACCGTTTCTGATTGGGGCTGTACACCTGCAACCGCATCAAAGACAGCAATAGAACCATCGAGCACGCGTAGAGAACGTTCCACCTCAACGGTGAAGTCGACGTGTCCGGGGGTGTCGATGATATTGATCTTACAACCGTTCCAGTAGACAGTCGTTGCAGCGGAGGTGATCGTGATGCCACGCTCTTTTTCCTGCTCCATGAAGTCCATGGTTGCAGCTCCTTCGTGTACTTCGCCAATACGGTGAAGCCTGCCAGAGTAGAAGAGTATCCGCTCGGTTGTGGTGGTTTTGCCCGCATCGATATGGGCCATAATTCCGATATTGCGGACATTTTCTAATCGATCTGTTTCGGGGCGTTTTTTCGCTGCCATTTAGTTATTACCATTTATAGTGTGCGAATGCGCGGTTGGCTTCTGCCATCCGATGAGTGTCATCTTTTTTCTTGATCGTTGAGCCTTGATTTTGATAGCAGTCTGCGAGTTCTTGAGAAAGACCATCTACCATGGTACGTCCCACCTTGTCGCGTGAGTAGCGGATAATCCATCGCATCGCCATCGATGTGCGACGATCTGGGGCGATTTCAATAGGGACTTGGTAGGTCGCACCCCCGATACGGCGAGATTTCACCTCGAGCATCGGCTTTGCATTTTCAAGGGCTTGCTCAAAAGCCTCGAGAGAATTTTCTGCTTTCACTTTTTGAGCAAATTTGTCGATGGATTCATAAACAATGCGACGAGCGAGAGATTTTTTCCCTCCGAACATGATTTTATTGATGAATTTAGAAAGCACGATGCTTTTGTATTTTGGATCAGGGTCAACTTTGCGTTTTTCAGCGCGTCTTCTGCGGGACATGGTTAGTTATGACTCCTCTATTTAGGCTTTTTGGATCCGTATTTGGAACGGGCTTGTTTCCGATCTTGAACAGCTGCGCAGTCGAGAGCACCGCGGACGATATGATAGCGAACACCGGGGAGATCCTTCACTCTTCCTCCGCGCACGAGCACAATGCTGTGCTCCTGGAGGTTGTGACCTTCTCCACCAATGTAGGCGATGACTTCTTGGCCATTGGATAGGCGTACCCACGCGACCTTTCGAAGGGCTGAGTTTGGTTTCTTAGGAGTTTTTGTCTTTACTTGTAGACAAACGCCTCGCCTCTGAGGGCATTTATTCAGGGCTGGGGACTTCTTTCTGCGTGCTTTAGGGGTCCGTCCCTGGCGAATTAGCTGATTAATTGTCGGCATCGTTGGCCTATCTCCTTAAACTTTTCAACGGAATAGAACAAACTATATATTGAGCTAGGTTTATTTGCAAAGCCTATCACCCAGACTGCGAGAAAAATAAAATGTAAAAATATTTTTAAATGAGATAAGTAGTAAAGAGATGGCCCGTATTCGATTGATCCTTCTACTAGTCCTCTCTGCTTCCCTTGCTTTTGCTTCCAATTTGGAGCTGAAAAAAGCTGATGTCCGCGAAACATTCGAGCAAATGCTCGGATTTCATGTTGAGCATGAGAAAATGCACTCTTTGCTCATGGCCCGTGCCATGAAGATCTATATTGAGCAGTTTGACTATTCAAAAATGTATTTACTAGATGGAGAGGCCAAGGAATTTTTTCAACTTGCCGATGCAAAGCTCCAAAGTGGTGTGAAGGCCTATCATGCCGATGATCTCAGCCATTTTGAAGGAGTCAACCAGCGCATTCAAAGTGCGATTAAAAGAGCGCGAGGCTGGCGGCTGGAAGTAGAGAGAGAGCTTATCCTCTCGGCGCATGATCTTGAGTCGATACGGGGAGAGACCTATCTCTCCTATGCAAAAGAAGATTCTCAGCTGAAGGGCCGGATAAGTAAACAGCTCATCCGGATTTTAATGGAAGAGAAGCGGGTCAACCAAATGAACGCGTGGTCTCCCAGCGATCGGGAGAAGATTTTCACCCTATGGGAAGCGCGCTTCCAGAGAAAAGAGTCTGAATATTTGGCTGTCCTTGCTGAAAATGAACACAACCTCTCCCTTCACACACTGCGGGCGCTTGCAAAAAGTCTCGATGCCCATTCTGCCTATTTCAGTCAAGAAGAGGCCCTTGAAATGCGCACTGCACTGGAAAAACAATTTGAAGGAGTTGGAGTGGTCCTGCGCGAAGGGATCGATGGCGTTGTGATCGAAGATTTTGTCAAGGGAGGTCCCGCCGCCCGCAATGGAAAAATTCAAGTGGGTGATAGGATCGTCCAAATCGACGGCGAGCCCGTTGGGAGGATGACCTATGAAGAGATCTTAATCGCTATGAAGGGCAAAGGAGTCAAAGAACTTCGCCTTGGCCTCGCTCGTAAAGAAGATCCGCGCATTCATGAAGTTCTCCTGATCAAAGAAAAAATCATGATAACGGACGAGAGGCTGCAAGCTTATGCCCAGCCTTGCGGTAATGGCAATATCGGCATCTTGACCCTCCCCTCTTTCTACGAAGGTGGGCATCAGTCGAGCGCTGAAGGGGACATGCGTGATGCGATCAAAAAGTTAAAGAAGCAAGGCCCTTTAAAAGGAGTGATCCTCGATATGCGTGAAAACGCTGGAGGATTTCTCACTCAAGCCGTGAAAGTTGCTGGACTTTTCATCACCAAGGGAGTGATTGTCATCTCAAAATACTCACGTGGAGAGATCAAATACCTGCGCAACCTCGATGGCCGTCTGCATTTTGATGGTCCTCTGATTATCCTCACTTCCCGTGCTTCTGCATCCGCCGCAGAAATTGTGGCGCAAGCCCTCCAAGACTATGGTGTTGCCCTCATCGTTGGCGATGAAGAGACCTATGGTAAAGGGACAATTCAGTACCAGACCATCACAGACAAAGAGGCAAAGTCCTTTTACAAGGTGACCGTTGGGCGCTACTACACCGTCTCGGGCCGCTCGACCCAGATTGAAGGGGTGAAGGCCGATATCGTCGTGCCGACGATCTTTGCTTCCTACAAAATTGGGGAACGCTACCTCGAATATCCTCTTTCCAGCGACCAAGTGGCCGCCGCCTATATAGACCCGCTCACTGATATTGACTATCGGAGTCGGGCTTGGTTCCAAAAGAACTACCTTCCCACGCTTTACCAACCCCAAGACCGGTGGCGAAAAGCGCTGCCGATGCTCAAAGAAAACAGTGAGATTCGCATTGCTAATGATCGAAACTTCACCGCCTTTCTTGAAGCCCAAGAAAAGATCAAAGGGCGTTCTCCTCGCTCCTTCCGTCGCATCTCCAATCCCCCTTGGGGAGATGAAGACCTCCAGATGAACGAGGCTCTCAACATCATGCAAGATATGCTCTCACTCGATAAATCTTGAAAAGAAACTAGCTCGGCCGTTATTTTAGATAACTACCTTATGGCCAGATAGCTCAGTCGGTAGAGCAGAGGACTGAAAATCCTTGTGTCGCCAGTTCGATTCTGGCTCTGGCCATACCATATCTAAATCAGAAATCCCGTAGTATTGCCGGACTACCAGATTTCCTTAAACAACCAGAACATGGGTTCACTCATTTTTTGAATGAATCCCGTTTTGGAGTGTCTATTCCGTCAGAATTACGGCATTAGCTTTAACACTCCCAACTAAGTACTTGAACACCAAGAGCAGAGATTGCTATGTCCTCAGGACTATTAATCTTATGCACGCTAAAATAGGAGTCAAAATGGGCTATATTCGACAACGAAATATTAAAGATGGATCTACCCGCTTCCAAGCTGAAATCCGTCTAAAGGGACACAAGACCCTCACCGCTACTTTCAATCGCAAAACTGATGCCAAACAATGGATTCAAAAGGTAGAGACGGAAATCCGGTGTGGCCGGCATCAACTCTATTCCGAAAGCCAACGCCACACTCTGAAGGAGGCTATCGAACGATACTTCAAGGAACAGGACATATCTGTGGTCAAGCGAGGGCACTTACTATGGTGGCAAAAAGAATTAGGCCACCTATATCTACAAAATATTAGGCCTTCGATCATCGTCGAGAAAAAACAGAAACTCTTGTCAGAGCCTACAGTTAAGGAAGTAATCCGTAGCAGGAGCACTTGCAATCGCTACTTGGCAACCCTTAGCCATTTGATGTCTCTTTGTCTCAATCAATGGGAATGGATCACCGACCATCCCGTAAAAAGAGTGTCTCGTGAAAAGGAACCTCGTGAGAGGACTCGATTCCTCACCCCTGATGAGCGTAAGCGATTCCTCGATGCTTGTAAGCAGAGTCAGAATCCCTACCTGTTTACGTTCGTTGTCTTACTCCTGAGCACTGGCGCTCGTTATAACGAGGTCCGCTGGCTCAAGTTCACCGACGTGGACCTTTTCAAGGGTCGCATCACAATCACCAAGTCAAAGAATACCGATATGAGGTCCATTCCGATTCGCGGTCTTATTTTAGAGCTGCTGCAAAGCCTTTCTGAGAAGAGCTCTTCCATCGGCTATGTGTTTCCAAGCAAAAATCTGAGTAAGCCGCTCGATCTTCGTCGAGCATTTCGAACTGCTATTAGAGCTGCTAAACTGAAGTCATTCAGGGGGCACGATTGTCGCCATAGCTATGCGACAGAAATGCTTGCTCAGGGTCTTAGTCTGGGTGAAATAGGTCTGCTACTCGGCCATCGATCTGTGCAGGTTACAAAAAAATATTGTCATTTAGTTGAGTCCCGCTCAGTTGATGCTGTTTCTAAAATGACGGATGAGATTTTCAAGGAGGTAGAACATGGATAAATCTAAAAACATGAAACTAATCTGGAAAAGTCAAGGAGGTAAAAAAGATGTGCTGCCCGAACCAAAGACCATTAGATTAGATTTAGCATATGTTAACCCCCCTAAAAACCTGGAAGAGTTTAAAGAAAGGGGGGCAAAAATAATGAGTCATTTGTCTTTTAGCTTATTCGGTTTGAGAGAGTCTTTTGAAGGATTAATTTTATTGCATTGCTTATATTCCTGTGAACCTCCGAAAGAGGCTGCGATTGAAAACCTGATAAAAGCTACTATGAACTTAAAAGCTGAAACGATGAGATTAGATACAGAAGATGTTGATTTCTATAAATTCCTAAAGCGAGTTTTAGAAAATGGATATCCTCTTAATCCCGATTATCAGAGTTCTCTAGGACTCTCAATTGACTATTCAAAAATTGATCTATTTAAAAAACGAAGAATTGCAGTTCAAACTGCAGCTCAAGTGAAATGGTTCCTTCAAAAAGAAGGATATCTGTCGTCTGTATGGGCAGAGTCTGAAATTATAGAGGACAAGCCCTTATATGAGTTGCTGGAAATATCTACATTTCGGACTGAAGGGCAAGGGCCAAAAACACTTAGAGAGTGGATTACGGAAATTAATCCTTTTTCAGAAACTGATAAACGGGGGCGTCCATCAGCAAACAATGCAAAAGAGGTTTTTCTGTATTCTCGAATAGCTCTTAATCCGAATGTGTTTTTCGAAAATTCCTATAGGGTAAACTTCATCCGACTTAAGTACTTGGTGTCTGTTCTAGCTAAAATTTTACGCTTAGCAGGATTAACCAGTAAGGATATTCACGAGCATCCCGTTGTTCAAGCTTACATGACTCCATTCAATTTCTATCCAAGAGATTATATCGGTGACTGGATAGACGAATCACTTACGAAAAATTGCAGTATTTATGAGCTGTAATTTCGAAAAAAACACGTCATTTTATTTGTGAGCAATCTGGGTTAATATTAGTCATATTCAAGTTGTTTAAGGAAATCTACCGGCAGTAGAGGAAGAAACAAAGGAGAAAAATATGACAACAGAGCAATCAACCAAGTTTTTGAGCAAAAAAGAGGCGAGTTCAAAGTACTCATTTCTTACTGAGAATACACTTAAAAACCTTCTCTTCAAAAACACGGGCGGATTTCGTGACAAAGTTGCGAGAAAGCTGGGACGTAAAGTCATCTTAGACGAAGAAGCCCTGTTGAGTTATCTCAACGAGAGCAAATAAAAAAGGGGCGTTCGTTACCGCCCCTCTAAACTTAATTAAACCCCAAACATCAGGAGTTGTACTCATGACTATATCTAATAAGCCCTCTTCAAATCAAGAATTCAAATTATTTCTTTACAATAGAAGAAATCGGAATTATCCAAGACACTCTAATCGCAGAATTTCTTCTCGTTATGAATCAAATTTATATGACTATGAAAATTGGAAGCGAAACACCCCATGCGCATCTGAAGAAGAAAGAAAATCCGCTGCATATCAATTTGGCATTTGAGGAGGATGTAACATGAGTCAAGAAACATTCTCTCCAATGAGCAAAGAAGATTGGAGTCAGCCCCTTCCTTTAAAGGAGGGGCCAACTTTATTGCCCTGGCCACAGGATGCATTCCCTGAAACCTTCGAATTGTATGTCAAAGAGCTTGCTAGATCCACAGAAGTGCCGATAGAACTACCGGCAATGCTTGTGCTAGCTGGAGTTGCGACGGTTATGCAAAGTACGTTCGAGGTCCAAATAAAGGATGATTACAGTGAGCCAATGAATCTTTGGGTGCTTGGAATTCTTCCTCCAGCTTCGAGGAAGTCCAAGATTTACACAGATGTAACCGCTCCACTGCGAAAATGGGAATATGAGCAGAAATTAAAACTAGAGCCTCAAATAACATCCACTGAAAGTCAAAAAAAGACAATAGAAGCAAGAGATATAGTCAAAAGTTGTGGATGAAAGGAAAAAAGGAGCGTATCCTCAAGGAATTTTTCTAACAGGAAAAATCTTAACCAAAGAGGTATACGCTCATGAAAAAGTTTGACTTTCCACAGG
>JAAKFB010000056.1 GCA_011065235.1 Chlamydiota bacterium
GAATGAAGGAATTTAAAGATCAGGCCGTAGACTAGTTGAAAGCGCTGTTCCACGATTTGACAATAGAAATTTACGATTTGAAAAGTGAAATCAGCACGACTCGTAAAATTGATAAACCCCACCTAATGCAGAAAAAAAAGCGAAATCGAGCACGCGTGTTGACTCTCCTTGCTCAGAAGAGCGAAAAAATTTAGTTCGAAGGATAATTTATGGAAGCTAGAAAACCCATTAAACGAAAAGTTCGCGAAGGAGTTGTAGTATCAAACAAGATGCAAAACACCGTCACCGTACGTGTGAATCGTAGTTTGAGACACCCTCACTTGCAAAAAGTCGTGATCCGCGGAAAAAAATACTATGCACACCATGAGAATAAAGAAATTGCTGTGGGAGCAAAAGTGCGCATTATTGAAACAAGACCCCTTTCCAAGCTTAAGCGTTGGAGAGTGCTAGAAGTGATTTCCTAGAAGGTTAAAAAAAAATGATTCAACAAGAGTCCGAATTAAAAGTTGCAGATAATACCGGTGCAAAAAGAGTGCGCTGCTTTAAAGTCCTTGGAGGCTCTAAGAGACGCTATGCACATGTGGGCGATATCATCATTTGCTCTGTCAAAGAAGCAAGCCCAAATGGGAGCGTCAAAAAAGGGGATAAAGTCCGTTGTTTGGTTGTGCGTACTAAGTACTACATCCATCGCAAAGATGGTTCTGCCATTCGTTTTTACGACAATAGCTGCGTGATTATCGATGAGAAAAACAATCCTAGAGGGAGCCGGATTTTTGGCTCTGTAGCACGCGAAATCCGCGACAGAGGATATATGAAAATTTCCTCTTTAGCACCAGAAGTGATTTAGGAGAAAAAATGAGTAATAAGTGGATACGAAAAGGGGATAAAGTCGTTGTGATCGCCGGGAATGAAAAAGGCCAAGTAGCCAATGTCCTAGTGCGCCTGGGTGATCGTGTAAAGCTTGAAGGATTAAACATTCGCAAAAAACACGTGAAGCCCAAGCAGCGGATGCAACCTGGTATTGTCGATATGGAAGCCCCTCTCCATATCTCAAATGTACGCCTCTGCAATGAAGAAGGCAAACCTGTCAAAGTCAAAGTAAAATTTGGCAAAGATGGAGCCAAACAGCTCGTCTATACAAAGGCAGGAAAAGAAACCGTTTACCGTGATGTAAAAAAGAAGAAAGACTAGCCCATGTCAGAATTAAAGAAACGATATCAAGAAGAAATAAGGAAAACACTGCAAGAGCAATTTCAGTATTCAAATCCTATGATGCTCCCTGAACTGAAAAAGGTGGTTATCAATATGGGTGCTGGAGAAGCCTCGCGTGATAAGAATGCCATGCAGGATTGCATCAAAGAGATGACACTTCTATCTGGGCAAAAACCCATCTTGACACTTGCGAAAAAATCGATCGCAAATTTCAAGTTAAGAGAAGAACAGCCCATTGGCTTAAAAGTGACTTTGCGTCGGAAGAGAATGTATGATTTTGTATACCGATTTTGCCACATCATCTCGCCTAGAATTCGCGATTTTCGTGGTTTCCCATACAAGTGTGATGGCAGAGGAAACTACTCGCTTGGACTTTCTGATCAGCAAATCTTTCCCGAAATCAATCTAGACGAAGTCAAAAGAGCGCAAGGGATGCATATCACATTCGTCACTTCGGCAAACTCCGATGAAGAGTGTTATCAGCTGCTGAAAGCGCTAGGAATTCCATTTAAAGAGGGCAGGTAAAATAATGTTACACGATCCAATCGCAGATTTTTTAACACGTATTCGCAATGCTCTACAGCAGCACCACCGCTATGTCGATATCCCTCTTAGCAAAAAGAAAGTAAATATTGCAAAAGTGCTGCAGGAGCAAGGATTTATCGAAAACGTGATTGTCAATGAAGACAAAAAATTGGTCCGCGTCCTTTTGAAGTATTCCTCCAACAGAAGACCCGTTGTCAACGGTCTTAAGCGTGTTTCCAAACCCGGAATTCGACGCTATATCGGACATCAAAATATTCCAAAGATCCTCGGTGGATTGGGAATAGCGATTCTCTCGACAAATAAGGGAATCCTGGAAGGAGAAAAAGCCCGAGAGCAAAAGCTCGGGGGAGAACTATTGTGCTATATCTGGTGAGGTTATTGTAAATGTCGCGCTACGGAAAAACACCAATCCCCCTACCAAGTGGGGTTGAACTGAAGAAATCGGACGGCAAAGTCACAGTCAAAGGTGCCAAAGGGCAACTTGAGATTGGAATTAAAGACGGTGTGAACGTGAACGTTGAAGAAGAGAAAGTTCTCGTGACCCTCGATGAAAAAAAGCAATTGCCAGGATCTATGCATGGTCTCTATCGCTCTTTGATTAATAATATGATCATTGGCGTGAGCAAAGGCTTTTCAAAACGGCTCTCTTTGGTGGGAGTAGGATATCGAGCTGCAGTTTCAGGAAACAATCTTGATCTCCAACTAGGATTTTCGCATCCAACCCGTTTAGAAATTCCTAAAGAAGTGGAAGTGAGAGTCGATAAAGCAACAACGATCATCATTTCTGGAGTTGATAAACAAATTGTGGGGCAATTTGCTGCCTCGGTGCGAGCAATCCGTCCTCCTGAGCCCTATAAAGGGAAAGGAGTTCGATATGAAGATGAACACGTACGTAAAAAAGCAGGAAAAGCAGCTAAAGGAAAAGCAGCCTAAAAACTTAAATTTGAGATAAACACATGGAAAATCGTCTTAAACAAAGAAATATCAGGCGTAAACGACGCACGATGCGCGTACGCAAGAAAGTCCGCGGCAGTGCAGAAAAGCCCAGACTCTCCGTGTTTCGATCTAATAAACACATCGCCGCTCAGTTGATTGATGACGAGGGCAAAGTCACTCTTTTCGGCACTGGAACTATGAGTAAAGATCTCAAAGGAAAGAAATCGAAAGAGTCGGCGAAAGAAGTTGGGAAACGCATTGCAATAGCTGCGAAACAGAAAAACATTCAAACGGTCGTTTTCGATCGTGGCCAGTATAAATACCATGGAGTCATTGCGGAACTCGCAAATGCGGCTCGTGAAGAGGGATTAAAGTTTTAAGGAAAAATCATGGCAGAAAAAAAACGCTATTCTCAAGCTGATAATTTTAGTACCAAATTCGAGGAAAAAGTCCTTTATATCAACCGCTGTTCAAAAGTGGTGAAGGGTGGAAGAAAGTTTAGCTTTTCTGCTCTGATTGTCATCGGTGATGGAGAAGGGCATGTAGGTCTTGGCTTTGCCAAAGCCAACGAAGTGGCCGACGCCATCCGTAAAGGAACCGAAGCGGCACGCAAAAATATCTTAACATTTGAAATGGAAAATTCGACGATCCCTCATGAAATCACTGTAGAATGGGACGGAGCGAGAGTCCTCCTTAAGCCTGCCCCTGAAGGAACCGGCGTTGTTGCAGGATCCAAGGTGCGTTCTGTTTTAGAAATGGGGGGAATTAAGAATGTGGTCGCGAAAAGTTTGGGGTGCAATAACCCCCTCAATCAAGTCCGCGCAACGTTCAAAGCGTTAGAACACTTAAGAAACCGTAAAGAGTGCTTGAAAACGAGAGGTAAAGAATGAGTTATCTTGCCAATTTGAAAAACACACACCGCCCTAAAAAGAAAGTGCAACGCGTCGGAAGAGGCCCCGGGTCAAACCGTGGAAAAACCTCGGGTCGGGGCTCGAAGGGAGATAAATCGCGCTCCGGATATAAAACACGCCGCCCTCAGGAAGGGGGACAACTCCCTCTTTTCCGTAAGCTACCTACTCGGGGCTTTACACGCGGACTCCACATCAAAAAATCATTCGCTCTCAATCTCAGCTTGATTGAAGCTCTATTCCAAGAAGGGGAGACAGTCAATTACGATACCCTCAGGAAAAAAGGCATTGCGCCTCGATTACTCCCAGGTGGAATCCGCATTTTGGGGCAAGGTGAATTAAAGAAAAAAGTGACGATTGAAGCTCATCATTTTTCAAAAACAGCGAAAGAAAAATTAGAAAAAAGCTCGATCTCTTTTAAAGAGATCCCATTAGGAAAGAGTAAATCATGATTCGTGGTCTTGCACGCCTTTTGTCTGTAGCAGAATTAAGGCAAAAAATTATTTTTACTTTGATGATGCTATTAGTCTGCCGCATTGGAGCCTACATTCCCGTCCCGGGGATCAATGGTGATCTTGCAGCCGATCTCTTTCGCAAAGCGACAGGAGGCAGCCAAAACCTCTTTCAGCTAATGGACGTCTTTTCTGGGGGAGCATTTGCTCAAATGACCGTCATCGCCCTTGGTGTGATGCCCTATATCTCAGCGTCGATCATCATGCAGCTCATGATGGCCTTGATTCCCTCGTTCCAACGAGAGATCAAAGAAAACCCCGACGTCGGCAAACGCAAAATGGGAAAATGGACCCGCTTTTTAACTATTTTACTCGCCGCTTTTCAAGCCATA
Source organism: Chlamydiota bacterium (assembly GCA_011065235.1). GTDB lineage: Bacteria > Chlamydiota > Chlamydiia > Chlamydiales > Rhabdochlamydiaceae > Sacchariniichlamydia. The sequence continues at coordinate 4,447 of JAAKFB010000056.1, forward strand.
TTATTTGCCCGTTATGCCCTTGGGTTAAATGCCAGCCAACCGGGCATTATCGTGAGTGAAATCCTCAGTATTACAGCTTTCAACGTTCCTTGGTTATTCTTTTTGATCGTGATTCTCACCATGACAGCGGGGACAATGCTTCTCATGTGGATTGGCGAACAAATCACAGAAAAAGGAGTGGGTAACGGGATCAGCTTGATCATTACCCTTGGAATTCTCTCCTCCCTTCCCACGACAATCGGGGCGATCATCCGTAAGCTCAACTTAGACTCTCAGGAAGCTGGACAGCTTTCCTTTTCTTCTCTTCTCGTTCTGATGACCGTTTTTGTCTTCATTATTATCGGAACCATTCTCGTCATTCAAGGGCAGCGCAAGATTCCACTTCAGTATGCACGCCGCGTTGTGGGAAGACATGAAACACAAGGAGGGCGGGCTTATATCCCTCTAAAAGTCAATTATGCAGGGGTAATTCCCGTTATTTTTGCCTCTTCATTCTTGCTATTTCCCGCAACCATTGGACAGCTTGCAGGACAAGGGAGTTGGTTTGCCAACATTGGAAAATGGCTCGCACCAGGAACTGCTGTTTATTCAATATTTTATGTGACACTAATTATCTTTTTCACCTACTTTTGGACGGCGACCCAATTTCATCCTGAGCAAATCGCCTCTGACATGAAGAAAAACGGCGCCTTTATCCCCGGTATTCGCCAAGGCAGGCCGACCCAAGACTTTTTAGAATCGACGATGAACCGGATCACTTTCGCAGGGGCCATTTTCCTCGCTATTATAGCTGTACTACCCTCTGTGATAGGAAAACTCCTCAAAGTCGACCCTAGTATTAGTTATTTTTTTGGAGGAACCTCTCTATTGATCCTTGTGGGAGTTGTGCTCGACACGACCAAACAAGTGGAGTCTCATATGCTCATGAAGCGCTATGAGGGGTTCATGAAAAAAGGAAGAACACGAAGAGGGTAAGTAAATTATTGAGTTTGCAAAAAATCCTCCTTGAATTTAAGCAAATCATGTGATAAATTTTATCCGTTAGTAAGCAAAGGAAAAATAAATGCCTCGAGTCATTGGAATTGATATCCCTGGGAATAAGCGCCTGATTATCAGCTTGACCTATATTTATGGTGTGGGACCAAAAGTTGCCGCTGAACTTGTCGAAAAACTCAGGCTAGATGCTAGTATGAGAGCGCACCAGTTGACTGAAGATGATATTGGGCGCATCAATTCTCTCCTCCAAACGGAATATACCGTTGAAGGGGATTTGAGACGCCAAGTGCAAAATAACATCAAACGTCTCATCAGTATTCATTCTTATCGTGGCTTGCGCCATCGCTCAGGACTTCCTGTACGTGGCCAGCGCACCAGCTCTAATGCCCGCACGCGCAAAGGAAAGAAGAAAACCATGGCTGGAAAGAAAAAACCTGCGTAAACCTCAAGGAGTAAGCATTGGCTAAGCAAGACATGCAAAAAGGTTCAATGAAAAAAGGACCCGCTCGTCCTCGAAAAAAATCACATAAGAGCGTTCCAAGTGGGATCGCACATATCAGTGCGACCTTCAACAATACCATTGTGAGTATTACAGACCTTGTTGGAAACGTCATCTCTTGGGCATCAGCTGGAAAAGTAAATTTTTCAGGCTCGCGCAAATCTTCCGCGTTTGCCGCGACAGTAGCTGCTCAAGATGCCGCTAAGACGGCGATGTCAATGGGCATGAAAGAAGTAGAAGTTAACCTAAAAGGACCTGGGGCTGGCCGCGAATCCGCTGTACGTGGACTTCAAAGCGCTGGATTGATTATTTCCCTCATTCGCGATAAGACCCCCGTCCCCCACAATGGCTGTCGTCCTCGTAAACGACGACGCGTTTAATGTGGTTTTACAAGTTATAATAGGAGAAAAGCATTATGGCAGTGAGATATGGCAAGTTTGAATTGCCCAATAAAATCACACTCGTAGAGACCTCGAAAGATAAAACATTTGCACGATTTGTCGCAGAGCCTTTTGAGAGAAGTTTTGGACATACCATGGGCAATGCATTGCGTCGTATTTTACTTAGCTCTCTCGAAGCACCCGCAATTGTCTCAGTTATCATCGAAGGTGTTCCCCATGAGTACATGGCCGTTGAGGGATTCGTCGAAGACATGACCCACATTATCCTCAACTTGAAAGGAGCTCTCCTTCGTAAGCTACCAACAGACGAAGAAAGAGCGTCAAGACGCCCTCGCGTGATTTCAAATACATTGGAAATCACACCAGCTCAGCTCGATCAGCAAGGCGGTCAATATCCCGTTACGCTTAAGGAATTCATCGGGGAAACAGAGTTTGATATTGTCAATCCTGATTTTGTGATTTTCCATGTGACACAGCCTATGACAAGACGGATCGACATTAAAATTGCAATCGGTCGTGGATATGTCCCTTCTGAGCGTCATGATTTCGAAACAGTTGTTGATGAGATCGTACTCGACTCGATTTTTTCCCCTGTTCGCCTTGTGAACTATTACGTGGAAAATACACGTGTTGGACAAGTGACCGATTTTGATAAATTGATCCTTGAAATCACCACAGATGGACGGATAACTCCTGAAGAAGCACTTGCATTTGCAACGCAGATCGGCATACTCCATTTTGATATTTTCAAAGAGATCAAAACAGAGCCGATTACATTTGATCAGGGAGAAGAGGAAAACGACACAGATAAAGACGCCCTGATGCAAAAACTCGTGCTCAGAATCAATGAAATCGAACTCTCTGTCCGCTCGACCAACTGTCTTGCTGGCGCTGACATCGATACGATTGCTGAGCTTGTCATCATGCCAGAATCTGATATGCTTAAATTCCGTAATTTCGGTAAGAAATCCCTTAATGAAATTAAAGCCAAGCTCGAAGAGATGAACCTGTATCTCGGAATGGATTTGACCAAGCTTGGAGTTACGCGCGACAATGTAAAAGAAGTTGTAGAGCAATACCTTAGCGAAAAGCAGGAACAAATACTATGAGACATCGCAAAAACACATTCAAAGTAGGGCGCAATTGTGGGCATCGGCGAAGCCTCATCGCTAACATGCTTAAATCTCTCATCGAGCATGAACGCATTGTAACAAGCGAAACAAAAGCGAAATACTTGCGTCGTTATGCAGATAAAATGGTGACACTTGCCAAGAAAAACACTCTTGCAAGCAGGCGCCAAGCCATCGGAGAATTGATGGTGCGATTCAATTCCCTCACTTCGAAAGAAGCGAGAGCTGCGAAAAATGGAGATACGTCTGCTTATAATGGCGATCGCAAAGTCGTTTCAAAATTATTTTCCGATCTTGGTCCCCGTTTTGCTCAAAGAAATGGGGGGTATACCCGCGTGATCAAGACCTCTTCCTTGCAAAAAGGAGATAACAGCGCCAAATGTATACTTGAATTTCTTCCCGAGTGAGCAATTTTTACCAAAAGCCCCTGTTTAAGGGGCTTTTTTCTTCCCTTTACTTCTGTCAAAATTTGTGGTATATTTGAACCTAATATGCGCAATTCACTGGAGGAATATACATGGCTATACGCATAGGAATTAATGGATTTGGGCGCATTGGACGTTTAGTTTTTCGCATCATTGCTGAGAAACATAAAAATGTAGAGGTCGTAGCAATTAACGATCTAGTCCCTGCAGACAATCTCGCCTATCTACTCAAATATGACTCTGTGCACCACCGCCCCGATTTTGATGTCCGCTCTGAAGGCAACAACCTAATCGTCAACGAATACAAAACCCAAGTTCTTTCCGAGCGTGACCCGGCAAATCTCCCGTGGAAAGATTTGAATGTTGATTACGTCATCGAATCAACGGGATTCTTCACAAATATTGAAGATGCTGGCAAACATTTGCAAGCAGGCGCCAAGCGGGTCATTATCTCTGCACCTGCAAAAGGAGATGTTCCCACTTTTGTCATGGGAGTCAACCATGAACAATACGATCCCCAAAACCATAAAATTGTCTCAAATGCCTCATGCACGACAAACTGCTTAGGCCCTTTGACAAAAGTCATCCTTGACAATTTTGGGATTGAAGAAGGATTGATGACAACCATCCACGCAGTTACTGCAACACAACCGACTGTGGATGGTCCCTCCAAAAAAGATTTTCGTGCGGGAAGAGCCGCTGGGATCAATATCATTCCAGCATCTACAGGCGCTGCTAAAGCAGTTGCTCTTGCCATCCCTGAAGTGAAAGGAAAACTCACTGGAATGGCATTCCGCATCCCCATTGCAGACGTCTCTGCCGTGGACCTCACTGTTCGTGTTGCTAAAGACACCTCGTATGAGGAAATTTGTTCAACCATTAAAACGGCATCAGAAGGCTCCATGAAAGGAATCATTCAATACACAGATGAACCTGTGGTTTCCACCGATTTTATCGGAAGCCACTATTCCTGTATTTTTGATCAAGAAGCTGGGATTGCATTAAATAGCCGTTTTTATAAATTGATAGCTTGGTACGATAACGAGATGGGCTATGCCAATCGCGTTGTTGACCTAGTGAAATATATGGAATCAAAAGAATAACCCGGATATTTTCGTGAATTTTACAAGAGAACCCATCATTGAAACAATCATCACTCCCAAAGAAGGTCATAAACTTATTGTCCGCAATAGCAAAGGGAGTGGCCAAGAAGAATACGTTGTGGATGCCATTGAAGTGGTATCCTTTGGACACTCTTTCTTCTTTCGTTCTTTAGAACGCCCCAAGTCTTTCCTAGTTCCCGTTTCTGATTACGAAGTTGTGGAAGCCAAAGAGACACGCGTCGTGCTAAAGAATGCAAGTTTTGAAAGAGCGATTAAGATAGGAGGCGGCAGAAAAGAGAAAGTCGCAGAGCCAGAAGCACAAGAGCCTGCCGCTGTCGAACAGCGCCTAGAGAAAAAGCGTGAGCGCCGTCGTTATCGCAGACGCCGTGGCGGCTCGCCATAGACTGAAGAAGAATCTAAGCCGGCCGAAGGAAAAGCCACCGAAGGAGGTGGCCCAGATGATGAAACTCAAGTTTTATCATCGATGTTCAAGCGACTTATCCCCCCTCCAACAAGACTCATCTCCGACAGAATCTCCCAAGAGAAAG
>JAAKFB010000057.1 GCA_011065235.1 Chlamydiota bacterium
CTAGTCGAAATCTTCTGAGGCTCGGTCTATCTGCCGATAGATCGACCGGTGCTGTAAACCACCGGCATGTTGCCGCCTAAGCGCGGACAATAAAGCTTTCGCCTTTAGGCGAGAGTTGTTTACTACACCGACAATTAGGAGAAATTTTTTTCCTACAGGCTGCCGTCTGCCTTTCCGTCATCTTTTTGGAATCATTGGCCGAATACCCTTAATTTGCATTAGAAGGCATAACTTATTTGGTATATAATTTTGCAGGTGATATTAAGAAATCAATATTGCTAGAACCAATCATTCAACCTGCCATCGACTTTTTGAAGGAAGCAATTTTTGACAGGACGATAAATTCTGCACTTTTGCCACTTGCCAATTTTTAAGAGATTTGTTAAAAATATTGAGTATGAGTAAATTAGCAGCAAACCCCTTCAAGTTTGGCGATCCTGTTGATGGCGACTATTATCTTCCTCGACCAGAGTTGTCTGTAACCATAAGACAATTTTTGGAAAATCGGATCCATGTAGTTTTGATGGGACCAAGGCGCTTTGGAAAAACGTCTTTCGTTTTGAATTTGCTAGATGAATTGGCAAAGGAAGGCTACGTCTGCCTTCTCGTAGATATTTTTAATATTACTTCTCACAGAGACTTTCTTTACCAACTACTCAGAGCTATTCGAGCTAAAGGTATTTTTAGAGATAAACTGAAGTCCTGGTGGAAGAGAATAAGCGACATTGTACCAAAGGTAACAGCAGATTTTGATCTGGTTACTGGTAATTCCAGTTTTGGTTTTACTTTGGGAAAATTACCTGAAGAGGATGTAAAGAGTGCCATACAAGACTTATTGGAAGGATTATCGGATTTGGGCGCAAGGGTAATTGTTGCCTTAGATGAATTTCAAAAAATTTCCGAAATTGACGACAAAGGTTGGCTTGAAGCAACAATACGAACACACTTTCAAAAATTGACAAATGTTTCATTTCTTTTTACAGGTTCGAGAAAAAGTCTCATTTCTGAAATGCTTAATAATTCATCTCGCCCTCTTTACCGTTCTTGCCAGATTATAGAATTTCCAGCGTTTGGTCCTGAATTTACAGATTGGGTTGTTCAGCGATTTGCAACTATTGGAATTATATGTGAAAAAATGGCTATTGAAAATCTACGAAAACTGGTTCAAGACACACCAAATTATGTACAAATGGTATGTTTTCATTTAGTTGCTCAGGCAAGGACTAAGATTCGTTCTAAAGATATGGAAGAAGTTCTTGAAACTGTATCAAGACAGAATGCTTATGCTTACCAAACATTATTGAACTCTTTAACATTAGCTCAACAGCGCGTTCTTAGACTTGCAGCAAATGAAAGACAATTCTTATTTCAAAAAGACTTGCTGATAAAGTATGAAATTAGGAGTGCGCCAGCGCTCCATTCTTCTATTAATGCACTAAAAACCAAGGCTATCTTGGATGAAGAAGGCACTAATAAAGGGAAAGTGTTATTTGATGATCCCTTATTTGCTTATTGGTTAAGGCTTTGCTTTGACCCGATTAAGCGGGTTTAAAAGCTGCGAAAGCATCGTCTTCTTTCTCTTGAGTGGATACGCCTGTATAATTAGCAAATTGCCCCAACTCTTTGCGGAACGTCATATTGATATTTCCCACAGCACCGTGGCGGTTTTTTGCTATGATGAGCTCTGCCATTCCCGGCTTGTCGTAAGGATCGTAGTATTCGCGCCGAAGTAAAAACATGACCAGGTCACTATCCTGCTCAATAGCTCCACTCTCGCGCAGATCACTCATCATGGGTCGGTGTCCCTGGCGCTCTTCGACCTTTCGAGAGAGCTGGGAAGCACAGAGGACGGGAATGTTGAGCTCGCGTGCCAAATTTTTAAGCATTCGTGAAATTTCTGAGATCTCATTTTGGCGATTCTCCGTACTGCGCACACTTCCCGATCCGGAAATGAGCTGGAGATAGTCAACAACAAGGAATTCAATGCCATAAACTTCGCGCATCCGGCGGGCACGAGCGCGCAAATCAGTGATCTTGAGACCCGGCTGATCATCAATGACCATGGTGTGGTTTTGGATATGGTTGACCACGGAAACAATCCGCTGGTATTCCTCGCCACTGAGCGATCCATTTTTGATTTTTTCCGATTCTACCTCAGATTGAGAGCAGATGAGACGAAGCAAGAGTTGTTCGGCAGTCATTTCCAAAGAAAAGATCCCGACGGGCATCCCATTTTTGAAACAAATGTTCTCGGCTAGGTTGAGAGCGAAGGCTGTTTTTCCCATCGCGGGACGACCTGCCACAATCATCAGGTTGGAAGGAGAAAATCCTCCGATAAGCTTATCAAAATCGACGAAATGGGTCGAAATGCCACTGATACCGAGATCGTCAGGATCGCGATTTTGATAATTCTCTTGTTTTTGCTGTAGCTCATCGAGGAAGGGGAGTTCAGATGCTGCTTTTTTACCAGAGAGCATTTCGGCAATGGTGATTCCATCTTTGGAATTGGCACGCTGGCTGATTTCGTAGAATTTCTTCTGCGCTATGTCGAGAGTGGATGCGACATCTTGTGGATCTTCGAGGGCATCTTTTTCCACTTCCTGCGCGGCAAGTATCATCCGGCGCAGCAGGGCTTTGTTGTGGACAAGCTCGGTGTATTCTTCGATATACGCAGCGGTTCCCGCATATTGAGCAAGTGTGGTGAGGTAGCCAACACCTCCGATGGCTTGGAGCTTCTCTTGTTGTTTGAGGGCTTCTGCTATGAGGTGCACATCAGCGGGTTTGTCGTTGCGATAGGCGTCCTGAAGCGATGAAAAGACAGTCTTATGCTCGGAGAAATAAAAGTCGGAATCGTCGAGTGCATTCGCTGCAATGTTCAGGCTGTTGACGTTGGTCAGCATCGAGCCGAGCACCATCATCTCAGATTCTTTTGAATTGGGTGGGATTCTTGCTTTTTCCGACATGTTAGTTAGTTTAACGGATGCGCGGGTTATCTCGTAGATTTTTCTAACCGCGCCCGCGCCCGTGCGAAAAAACGTGCCCGTGCCCGCGTGCGTGCCCGTGCCCGAAAAAAATAGCCTGGGGCTTGTCGAGTGAGAGCTTGGGTAGACAGTTCGCCCCTCGGCGGGCACTAACGTGTCCCGTCGCTCCGGGGCCGGGGCTTCGTCATCTTCGCTTCGCTCAGATAGGCCTCAGCCCTTCGAATCCCAAGACCCAGGTTAGGCCCTCTTTTTCTCTAGGCGTAAGCGAGGGACTCAGATACAAGTTTCTCGAGGAAGAGCAAGGTGTTTACATCTTGGCGACGAGAGAAGTGAAGTAGATGAGTTCCGCAGATAGCATAGAGGAAAAATGGGGCGTAACTTGGGTCGTTACGCAAGCCAAACTTTTGGCTTGCTTCTTTCCAAAAAAATACCCAGCTTACGCTGGGCATTTTTTCGGAAAGAGAGGGATTCGAACCCTCGGTACCCGTGAGGGTACTCGTCCTTAGCAGGGACGCGCCTTCGGCCACTCAGCCATCTTCCCAAGATAAGAAATTCTATCGAGAAAAGGGTTTTAAATCTACTGATAGAAAGGCGCTGAAGGAAGTTCTTTGCCATTCAAGGCATTGAAATGAAAGGTCTGCATCGCTCCGTCAGGCTTTTGGACGATAATCCGATGGATCGGAAGATAGATCTCGGTTACTGAACGGATGGAAAAGGTGTCGCCAAAAGCCATTTTGGCGACTTTTTCCACTTGGGAGGGGCGGAAATGGTGCGCCGCTCGCAGGGCATGCTTGTGAGGACGGGTTGTCAATTGCTCATGCAGTTTTGTCTCTGGAATGGCCGACAATTTGGGATTTTCAAGATGGAGGCGAAATTTGCGATTTCCACATGCAACGATTAGGTTTTTTTTGAGACAGTTTCGAAGGAGGCTCTCTAAGACGGGTATCTCCATTTCTAATTTATCGAGCAGGTGTTCGGCATCGCAACTGCCTCCTCGCTCTGCAAGTGCATGCAAAATTTTGAATTCGTGGCTGTGTGCATGGCTGAGGATGCAATCGGCAAAACCATGGGTTTTTTCCCATGAATTGGTGTTGAGGATCATTTCGCCATCGGTCAGATCCCACAAAATGAGGCTTTCCTTTGTTCGATTTTTTGGGTCGCAGTATTTTACTTCGATGAGGAGGTAGGGGAAAAATTTGAGTTCAGGGTCTAAAAAGCGGGCTCCTTTCTCTTTGAGTAGCCTTTTTTGGTTCTGGTCCATGATTTGAGAGGAATCAAAGCGGATCTCAAGAGCGTTTGTTGTTCGAAAATCGAGAATTTCTTCGGCTTTTTGCTTGAGATCGGGATTTTTTTCGGTCAACCAAAAGAGACCGTACCCCCCAATTGCAAGAGTAAATAAGGTATATAATAGGCGCATAAGCTTAAGAATAGTGGATGCGAGAATATTTTTGGATAAAACCAAGGGAATGTGGTAAATTTCAGAAATGATTTTTCAAAATCGGAGTGAGGCGGGCAGAAAGCTCGCGGAAAAGTTGGAGCACTACCACGGTCAGGATAATGTGGTTGTGATGGGACTTGCACGCGGAGGAGTTGTGGTCGCTCATGAAATTGCGAGCACTCTTGAATTGCCCTTCGATGTTGTGGTTGTTCGGAAGGTAGGAGCTCCTGACAATGAGGAATTGGCTTTAGGGGCAGTGACAGATCAGGGAAAGGGGATTTTCAATGACGAGTTGATCACTCTTTTGGGGGTATCTAAGGAGTATTTGCGAAAAGAGGCTGAAAAGCAAAAAGAGTTGGTCAAACAGCGCAAAGAGCTTTATCTAAAGGGGCGAAAGGCTATGGATCCAGCAAATAAAACGGTGATTCTTGTCGATGATGGGATCGCAACGGGGGCTAGCATGAGGGTGGCGATCGATGCGGTAAAAGCGCAAAATGCGGCGAAAATTGTCTTGGCGGTTCCCGTTGCTTCTGCGGAGAGTTTGGCAGAGATCTCCAAAATTGTAGATGAGGTTGTCTGCTTGTCTGCTCCCCGGACTTTTCATGCTGTGGGAGCTTTTTATAAAGAATTCTCACAGGTCTCAGATGCAGAAGTGGAAGCGCTCATGAATTTTTAAATCGCTGATCTTAAATTACTTAAGAAATTAAATCTTTAATCTCTCTAAAAATTAGCTTGATATTAAAGTATAATTACTGTATAATTTTTTTTATAAACGTATAAAAAACACAACAAAAGGAAAAAATCATGAGTAATACAACTTTGTCTTTGTCAACGCTTCCACTTGAAGTTCTAATGCCAATCCTAGAGCAGCATGTGGACCTACGAAGTCTTTCCTACTTAGGACAAACCGGAAAAGATTTCGATGCTTTGGTGAATGATGTTTTTACCAGCTTTATGTCTAAAACCCAGAGGGTTACAAATACAAATCAGGAAAGTCCCATCCAGCAAATCAAGACCTTCGTCAACGAACTATATTCAAAAGCAAGGATACTTGGAGATGATCGGATTCAACATCTCTTGACCCAACCCAAAACCTTAGAGAACCTCAAACTTCTCCAAAAATATCTCGTGGCAAGAGATAAAATTATCCTTTGGAAAGTAGTAAGATTGGTTGTTCTGAACTGTCCCACACCCGATCAATTGATGACATGCGAGGATGTCATTGCCAAGGCAGAGGGGTTTTCTGCTGCTTTTAATCAACACAAACAACAACTCATTGAAACTACCACCGGTTTGAAACTTTCAGGTAAAAATTTAACCCATATTCCTTCAGAAGTCTTTGAATTATCCAATTTGAAGGAGATATGTTTGGGCTATAATTTGCTGACAGAGATCCCCGATGAAATTGGCAACCTTACGCATCTTGAGACGCTTGAACTTGAAGAAAACTTGCTAAAATCTCTCCCTTCACAAATTGTGGACTTGAATGCGCTACAATGGCTCTTTCTCGAAAATAACAAGCTTGAATCTATTCCATCTGGAATGAATGGCCTACCTAACCTCGTCCTGTTCAAGCTTCATGACAACCAATTAAGTTTTCTGCCCGATGGTTTTGACCAAATTTCTTGTACAGAGCTTACTATTGGAAAGAATCGATTGGATAGCTTACCACCCTTTCCTAATGTTGAGACTCTAGTGACGCTCGAAGAAGATCTCGGAGGGGAAAAGAGGTATTTTGAGAAAGAGGAATGAATTCGCATATCCCTTTTAAAGAAATGTATAATTTTTTTAATGTATAAAAAACAAACCAAAAGGAATAAAAATCATGAGTAATACAACTTTATCATTGTCAATGCTTCCACACGAAGTTCTAATGTCAATCGCAGAGCCGCATCTGGATATACAGGGCCTTGTTTCCTTCGGACAGGTCGCAACAGCTTTCAATGCTGTGGTACAGAATATTTTTGCCAATTTCATACATAAAATCCAGTGCTCTACAAATACAAACCAGGAAGATTCCATCCAGCAAGTCATGAATTTTGTCGAAGAACTATATGCAAAAGCGGGTACACTTAAAGATGATCGGATTCAACATCTCTTGACCCAACCCAAAACCTTAAAGAACGTCAAAAAGAACGTCAAACTTCTCCAAAAATATTTCATAGCAAGGGATAAAATCATCCTTTGGGAAGTTGCAACCCCGGCTATTCCGAACGGTCTCCCACTCGATCAATTGGAGACGTGCGAGGATGTCATTGCCAAGGCAGAGGGATTTTCCCCTACTTTTAATCAATACAAACATCAAATTGTAGGTATCATGTCTTTGAATCTTGCAAATAAAAATTTAACGCATATTCCTTCAGAATTCTTTGAATTATCCAATTTGAACTTGTTAGTATTGACCGGTAACTTGCTGACAGAGGTCTCTGATGAAATTGGCAATCTTAAGCAGCTTAAGCGTCTTAATCTTGAAAATAATTTGCTAAAATCTCTCCCTTCACAAATTGTGACCTTGAATGCGCTAAGAGATCTCTTTCTCGCTCATAACAAGCTTGAATCTCTTCCATCTGGAATGGAAGGCCTACGTGACTTCCTCAAACTCACACTTGTGGACAACCGGTTAAGTTCTCTACCCAATGGTTTTAATCAAATTGCTTGTAAAGAGCTTGATTTTAGAGAGAATCGATTTCTTAGCATGCCGCCCCCCTTTCCTAGAGTCGAGGAGCTAAAGTGGGAAATTGATAATAGGAAAAAATCTTAGCTGTCAGAGGAAATGAGGTTTTCAAGCTCATCTAAAGAGAGGTCGCCAAGGGCGAGTTCGCGCCCTTGGGGGAGCTCTAATGCCCTGAGGCGTAGATCGATTTCTCTTAGGGAATAGTCTTTTTTGCACGCAATTTGCTGCAGAACTTCCACTCTCTCATAGAAGGCACTCAGTGCATCTCCCAGTTCAAAAAAGAGGATTTTATCTGCGATTTTTTTAATCGGTAGATGTTGGATGGTTTCACGGAGTTGTGGCGAAAGGGAGCGCTTGGCTTGGGGAAAGAAATAGAGGGCATTGAGTAGATGGCAATTTTTTTCCGGAAAGGTGAGTCCATTGTCAATTTTTAGGATGTGATAGATTCCGTTTTCATCTTGGGTTGCATAGAGGTTTCCCGCATGGGCATCGGTGTCATAAAGTATCCAAATCAGGAGGAAGAGGTTTTCAAAATCTTCTTGATCAACCAGAGCGAGAATGTTTTTTTCTGAAAGGTTATTTGCTAGCCACCCTTCGACCAGGTGATAGAGGTTTTCAATCCCTTCGATGTAGGATTGAACGCTACAAAATTTTTCTCGGTCTGGGGGACCTAATTTCTGCAGTAGGTGCGCGTTTTCACTTGCATCGAGTCGGTCGCTGAGATCAAAAAAATGATCGTGGCTGATGATAGCTAAGTATGTGGAGGGTGTGAGGTGTTGCAACTCTAAAAGTGTAGCTGCGGCAAATGAAAGGGCTTCTGCTTGGGCAGAGCGGTAGAGGGGGATGTGATCGCGGACACGGAAGGCTTTTGTGCTGTAAGGGGAAGCAAATTGTTTGTGATTATTTAAACACAAAATATCTTCATCAAAGGGTTTAATCACATATTTGGGGATATTTTCTTCATCAAAGAGAAAATAGGCCGCTCCACAACCTTGGTTACTCGCTTTGAGGGTCCCCTTTGAGAGATGTATGTGCAAATCTTCTAAGAATTTAACCTCTCCTAAAGAGGAGATTTTTTCTTTCCAATGGTTCTTGATTGTGAAAATTTCTTCTCTGCGCTCATGAATCATTTCAAAGAGAAGGCCCTTCTCTTCTAAGCGTTTGATTTGCTGCCAGAGGCGTCCGAACTTCAAGGTGTCCGAGGCATGAGGAGTATATAGAGGAGGGATGTCTTCACAATAGAGAGTTGTCTCGCGAGCCTGTAGGGGGACCAAGAAAAATAAGAAAAAAATGAGGGCTTTAACGCAGCTGTGTTTTCGTTTCACTATCGATATAAACGCGGTCAAAAAATCCGTTTCCAATTGGTGCAATTCCAAAACTTTTTACATAGGGTTTTGCTATATAAGCCGAATTCCAATGAAAAATTGGAGCAATGGCCATTTCATCTAAAAAAATCTCTTCAGCTTGGTCTAAAAGGGCAAAACGCTCTTCGTCTGTCCGCGCTTCACAGGAAAGATTCAATAATTTGACGTATTCTTCGTTTTCCCAGTTGGGATAATTTTTGACATTTTCTTTGTACTTGAAGCGCTCGAGGATATTCATTGTGTCATTGTATTGCGCCATCCAAAAACTCTGGGCTGCTTGGTAGTTGCGGGTCTTGAGTAAGTGGAGGAGGATTTTTTTATCGACATTTTCTAACTCGATTGTGATGCCAAGTGTGGCAAACCACTGCTGTTGCAAAGCCTGAGCGATTTTGTGGTGCGCTTCTGAAGTGGCATAGAGGTATTTTATCCGGGGAAATTCCGCTTCGGTCAAATTCAATTCCTCAAGTCCTTTTTTGAAGTGAAAACGGGCGGTTTCAATGTCAGCATCTTGAAAAAATTGGGCTTTGCCTCTGTTTTTTTTCAAGACGGGAGGAATGATTCCTAAGGCGGGCTCTTCGTTGAGTTGCGTGATATTGCGGACAATTTGTGCGCGATTGATGGCATAATTGAATGCTTTGCGAATATGAACGTTATTGAAGGGGAAAACATCGACATTGAATGTACAAAAGGTCGTGGCGGGGACCTGGCAAGTTTTAAAATCTTCGGTTTTCATACTATAAGAAGAATCCAGCGCAAGCATAATATCAATCCCCTTTGTTTCAACATCCTCTGACCTCTGGCCTGACTGCGGCCTGGCAAGGGCAACGATGAATATTAATAAGGCTGCAAGTTTTAGGATAAGGAGGTGTCTCCTGACCTTGAGCTTGATAGACTCATGAATGATAGGCTGTATATTTTTTATTTCAGGATATTTTATTG
>JAAKFB010000058.1 GCA_011065235.1 Chlamydiota bacterium
GCGAAAATTATGTTCAGCCGCGCAGCTATCAATCAGAGAAAAATCCGCGAAGGGGGCAAGGTGGGAGATGCCATGCCTCCGATGAAGATCCAAGTGGATGGCGGGATTGACGACAAGACAGCAAAGCAATGTATCGACGCAGGAGCCAATGTGCTTGTTGCGGGAACCTATCTCTTTGGAGCTCCTCAAATGCGTCCCCGGATTGAAACACTGCGAGGGCTTGCAACATGACAAAAGTCGTCGTCATTGGCGGAGGAACGGGGAATTTTGCTGTCTTGAGCGGCTTAAAAAAATTCCCTGTCGAGCTCTGCGCCATTGTGTCGATGGCTGACGACGGGGGAAGCACGGGCATCCTGCGCGATGAGCTCGGGGTTTTGCCACCCGGTGATGTTAGGCAGTGCCTTGTCGCTCTTTCCGATTCTTCTAGTCTAATGCGCAGTCTTGTCAACTACCGCTTCGAAAATGGAGGCCTTGGGGGACATAGCTTTGGCAATTTGCTCCTCTCTGCTCTTGAAAAAGTGACCGGTAGTTTTGAAAAGGCAGTCGAAGAAATGGGGCGGATTCTCGTCATCAAAGGGAAAGTCATCCCGGTCACCACGCATCAAGTGCGCCTCAAGATGATTCTCAACAATCGAAAAATTCTCGAAGGCGAAAAAGAGATCTACCTTTCTCAAGAGATCGACAAAGGATATAAAAACATCTATCTCGAACCCTACCCAGAAGCAAATCCGCATGCGATTGAAGAAATTCAAAAAGCGGATTATCTAGTGCTCGGTCCTGGTGGTTTGCACACCTCATTGATTCCCAATTTACTCGTAGAAGGAGTGAGCACGGCAATCTGTGAATCGAAAGCGAAAAAAATCTTTGTGGTCAATTTGATGAACCGCAAAGGGCAGACAACGGACTTCAAAGTCGGAGATTATTTATCTGAAATCGCTCCCTACATCGATCCCGATATCTTTGATCATATCTTAGTGAATAATCAAAGCCCTCCAGAAGAGCTTTTAGACGTCTATGCTGAAGAAGGGACTCTTGTTGAAAATGATATTGAAGATGACAGGCTCGTGACAGCGCCGCTCCTCGGAGACTGGAAAGAGGGACCAAAAATAGATCTCATCAAAAGAAATTTGATCCGGCACGATCCGGAAAAATTAGCTGCGGAGTTGATGAAAATTGTTAATCGTGTTTGATCTCGATGATACTTTGATTGAAACATCAAAATGTCTCACACCGCATTATCTGAAAATGGCTTTCGAAGCTACTCAGCGTGCAGGATTTGATGGAAAATTTGAGACGCTCGTTCAGATCAATGCAAAAGCCCTCTCGTCGCGCCTGGCGCTCAAAGAATTTATCGGCAATCACTCAAATGCAACTCAAATTTTTAATTCCGCCCTTGAAGCGATGAAAACCCCCATCCCCGAGGAAATTTGCCTAGATATTGTTCCTGGGGCTTTAGAGGTCCTCGATCATCTGCAAGAGACTCATGATCTGGCACTCGTGACCGCGGGAGACCTCCATTTGCAGCTTCAAAAGATGAAAAAAGCTGGTATTCAACCAGAGCGATTTAGTAAACTAGTTGTTGGAACCAGGCCGACTAAAAAATTTGATTACCAGATGGTTCTAGAGGAGCTCGCAATCGATCCCAGCCAAGGAATTGTCTGCGGCGATCGCGTCTCTGTGGACCTGACTCCAGCAAAAGAGATCGGCCTGTTTACAGTCCATTTTCGCAATGGGCGAGGGAGGATCCACGATGCCCCAAAAGAAAGTGTGGATTTGACTATCCATCAATTAAACGAACTATGCGAGGTTTTTGTTGAGCAATAAGACTAAAGCACCCTTGACGAGTAATCAGATGACCCCTGGGATCATGATTTCTCTCGATAAGAAAATTTATCGCGTGGAATCCGCTGTGAAAGTGACTGTCGCAAAAGGGACCCCTTTCATCAAAACTAAGCTAAAAAATATGATGACCGATGAGGTCATTGAAAAGAACTTCAAAGAGTCGCAAACCGTTCAAGAAGTCACTTTGGATGAGAGGCATCTGGAATTTTTGTACATTGAAGGCAAAGATTATCTCTTCCTCGATATTGGCAATTTAAAAAAAATTCTTGTCCCCAAGAATATCATCGGAGACAAAGTCAATTACATTAAAGAAGGAATCGAAGTCAAAGCGATGTTTTATGGAGAGGCGATTTTTTCGGTAGAATTGCCGCAGTTCCTCGAGTTAATGATCGTGAAGACCGACAGCAGTGAACACGTCGCTCAAATGTCCAACGCGACGAAAGTCGCATACTTAGAAACAGGGGCAAAAATCGAAGTTCCTCTCTTTATGGAGACAGGAGATATCGTCAAAGTGGACACTTCTTCAAATGATTTCATTCAAAGGGTCTAATTTATGGACATGAAACAAATCAAAGAGCTCATGGCTGCCATGGAAAAGGCAGGGCTCAAAAAAATACGAATCAAAGAAGAAAAAGGATTCGAAGTCGAGCTCGAACGCCATGGAGAGCACGCTCCAACGCCCCACGTGCGTCACCATGAACCCACACACCATTTTACACCAGCGCCTGCAGCTACTCCTCACCGCCCCGCTTCTGAAGAAGAGGCCCCCAAAGAAGGTTCCTTTGTTTCCTCTCCGATGGTTGGAACTTTTTACGCCTCTCCCTCTCCCGATGATCCGATCTATGTCAAAGTTGGAGATGAGGTAGATGAAGAGACCGTTGTCTGCATCATTGAAGCGATGAAAGTGATGAATGAAGTCAAGGCGGGTAAAAAAGGAAAAATTGCAGAAATCTGCGTCGATAGTGCAGATCCTGTTGAGTTTGGAACACACCTTTTTAGAATTGTATGAAAAAAGTTCTCATAGCGAATCGCGGCGAAATTGCTGTCAGAATCATCCGCGCGTGTCACGATATGGGACTCGAAACCGTGGCGGTCTATTCCAAAGCGGATGCCGAAGCCCTTCATGTCCTCCATGCTGATGAGGCCATTTGCATTGGAAACGCTTCTGCAACAGAATCCTACTTAAAAATCTCCAATATCCTCTCCGCTTGTGAGATCACAGGAGCTGATGCGATCCATCCTGGATTTGGTTTCCTAAGTGAAAACGCCAATTTTGCCTCTATTTGCGATAGCTGCGGAATCAATTTCATCGGCCCTTCTCATGAGACCATTGCGCTGCTCGGGAATAAAGCTGAAGCCAAAGCGATTGCTAAAAGTGCCAAATGCCCCATCATTCCCGGATCCGATGGCATTGTCGAAGATGCCAAAGAAGGACTGGAAGTTGCAAAAAAACTCGGGTATCCCATCTTCATTAAAGCCTCTGCAGGAGGCGGGGGAAAAGGGATCCGCATTGCCCATGATCCCGATGAATTCATCCGCCAATTTGCTGCTGCACGAACAGAGGCTGAAGTCAACTTTGGCAATCCCGATATCTACCTAGAAAAAATGATCATCGATCCCCGTCATATTGAAATCCAAATCATTGGGGATAAGCACGGCAATTACGTCTATCTCGGCGAGAGGGACTGCACCATCCAAAGGCGTCGCCAAAAACTCATTGAAGAGACTCCTAGCCCCGTTTTAACTCCCTCCATGCGGAAAAAAATAGGGGAAGCTGCTATCGCTGTTGTCAAAGCGGCCAACTACCACTCTGTGGGAACCGTTGAGTTTCTGCTCGATGCCAAGAAAAACTTCTATTTCATGGAAGTCAATACGCGGATCCAAGTCGAGCACACGATCACAGAAGAGCTCACAGGGATCGATCTCGTCTGCGAACAGATCAAAATCGCAAACGGAGACAAACTTAGCTTTAAACAACGTGACGTCACTTTTAAAGGGCATGTGATCCAATGCCGCATCAACGCAGAAGATCCATCCAAGAATTTTGCCCCATCGCCCGGCGTACTCGAATTTTTTATTCCTCCTGGTGGTCCCCATGTTCGGATGGATACCGCGTGTTATTCCGGCTATAAAGTGCCTCCTCACTACGATTCGATGATCGCTAAGCTCATCGTCCATGGAAAAGATAGAGAAGATGCCATTCGCATAGCTAAAAGAGCTTTGCGCGAGTTTCACATTGGGGGAGTGAAGACCACCATTCCCTTCCACCAATACATGTTCGAAAATGATAACTTTTTGAAGAACGATTATACGATCAATTACATCGATCAGTTAGTTCTCGATGGGTGCACCTTCATTCCCGCTGATTATGAATAAGACCCTCCTCATCTCCGAAAGTGCAATTGCCCAGAAAGTCACAGAGATGGCAGCCCGGCTCAACCGCGAATATGCAAACACCCCACTGACCATTGTTGCCATCCTGAAAGGGGCATTTTGCCTTTTGGCAGATCTCATTCGTAAGTTAGACATGCCCGTTGAAATCGAATTCATCCAAGCTTCGAGTTATGGGATGCGAGGGACAACCCCAGGGCCACTCGAATTGCACGGAACAGAATCCTTTAACGTCGCTGGCAAGCACGTTGTGCTCCTCGATGACATTTATGACACAGGCGCAACCATCAGCAAAGCATGTCACGCTCTGCAGAAACAACAGCCCAAAACACTCAAGACATGCGTGCTTCTCAAAAAAAAGAGAGCCCCCGAGGGTGATGTGACACCCGATTATGTTTGCTTTGACATCGAAGACCACTTTGTCGTAGGCTATGGCCTAGACTACAAAGAACAGGGTCGAGGACTCAAAGCCATATACGCAGTTACATGAAAGGAATCATCCTAGCGGGTGGGAGAGGATCACGTCTTTATCCCATCACAAAAGCCACTTGCAAACAGCTTTTGCCGATCTACGACAAGCCGATGATCTATTATCCCTTGTCCAACTTGATGCAAGCTGGCATCCGCGACATCCTACTCATCTCAACACCCGAAGATAAATCCGATTTCCAAAAACTGCTCAAAGATGGAAGCCAATGGGGGATTTCGATTTCCTATGATGTGCAAGAAGAGCCCCGCGGCATCGCCGATTGCTTTTGTATAGGAGAGTCATTCATCGGGAAAGACCCCGTTGCGCTTATCTTGGGAGATAACCTCTTCTATGGCCATAATCTTCAAGCAACCCTTCAACATGCCAAATCCTTCGATACAGGAGGGATGATTTTCGGCTACGAAGTGCGAGACCCCCAAAGATATGGGGTGATTGCGTTTGATAGCGATCAAAACATCATCGACATCATTGAAAAACCCGCCGTCCCGCCATCTCGCTTCGCCGTGACAGGGCTCTATTTCTATGATAACCAAGTGATCGACATCGCCAAAAGCCTCAAACCTTCTGCGCGCGGCGAATTTGAGATCACGGATGTCAACGTCGCCTATCTCAAGCAAGGCAACCTCAGTTGCCATCTCTTTGAGAGGGGCTTTGCCTGGCTTGACACGGGAACACCCGATGCGATGCAAGAAGCTGCAAGCTACGTCCAAACGATCCAGCATCGCCAAGGCATCAAGATTGGGTGCGTGGAAGAGACCGCCTATCAGGTGGGCTATATCGATGAGGAGCAATTGCGTCTTCTCGCAGAAAACCTCTCTTGCTCTGAGTATGGGGATTATCTTCTCAAGTGTTGCCCTTTAGAACTCGCAAAATAAAAAAACCACAGAGATCACAGAGATCACAGAGAAAAAAAATGTAAAATTTTTAAGATTGAGGGGCAGATGAGTACAACGACACAGTTTTCTTTAAAAGTTCAGCCAATTATTGAGAAGTCTCATTACAGAGAAATTTATCTTGATGAAAAAAATTTCGAATCTGTCAAAACTCTTTGCGAAAACCGAACAAATATGGCAGGCTTTTTTAAAGCTTCCGTTTTGCCAATTCGGACAGATGTGACTTTTCTCCTTTCAGATTTACTCCTTCCGAATTTCATCAATGGAGCTCTAAAAATTAACGATAGGTATATACGTAACATAGCTGGGTTGCTCAGTTTTGTTTGGGACATTAGTACGCTACCTTTGCGATTGATCACATACATTCCTCGACACATCTACAACCTTTCTGTTAAGCAAAAAGAGCATCCTCTTATTCCCTATCTTAAAGAGAATGGATTCCCCAAAGAGATGCAAACGGGGCTATTCAAAATAGAGCTTCTTAAGAAGTGTAAAATTCCAGGAGCAACTCTTAAAGATGAAAAGACTCATGTTAACGGCTTCCAATACAAAATCGAACTGGCAGATAGGGAATCGCCTATTTTCTGTCCTCTTGAGGGGACTATTGAAAACGGACTTAGTACCTTGAGTTCAAATTTGATTGGATGGTGAACAGAGAATTCTATTTTTTTTCTCTATGTATTCTGTGGTTATACCACGCTCGGTCAGGTTTTGTGAATTTAGACTTGGCAAAGTCACAGCCAGTCCAAATTTGCAAAAGCTGACCGAGCGAGATATAATTTTTATTAAGTAGTTCTGGTTGCTTTGCGCTTGCGTTTGCGTCGATAGGGGACAAAGGTCGATTGACGGCCAGAAACGACCTCATGCAAATTTTCAATTGCCATGAACGCTTCGGGGTCTTCGCGCAAGACGATCTCTTTGAGATCGGCTAGGTCAAGTCTTTCCACAACGATAAAGAGTAGCTCGCGAGAGGCACCAGTAAAGCCTCCTTTGCCATGAATGATGGTAAGACCAAGGCCTAATTGATTCATGATCACCTTGGAGAGCTCTTTGGGCTTGGAGGAAATGATGAGCACAGATTTGAGCTCATCAAGGCCCACGATCACTAGGTCGATCATTTTGAAGGCGACGACATAGGTGAGAAGAGACTGCAGGGCGATGTGCCAATCGCGAAAAATCCACCCATAGATACCAAAAATGAAAAAATTCGCTACGAGGACAACTTGCCCGACAGTGAATCCCTTCTTCCGGTTGATGATGATGGCCATGATCTCAGTGCCATCGAGACAGCCTCCATTGCGGATGATGAGACCTGATCCCACACCGAGAACCGCACCTCCAAAGACGATTACTTCGATCGGATCACCGAAAAAAGGAGGAGCTGCATCTAAAATCCACAAGAAAAACGCAAACAGGATGATTGCTGTAAACATGTGAAAAACAAAGCTGCGTCGGATGTAGCGGTAGGCTAGATAGATGAATGGGAGGGTGAGCACGACTAGAAAATAAGAAAGGTAATTCTCTCCAAAGAGGCGGGCTAAAATCAAAGAAATACCAATGATTCCACCATCAATTAGGTCATTGGGAAGAAGAAAGATCCGGATCGAGACAGCTGCGAGAAATGCTCCGAGCGAAATAAAAAAGAGGTCTTTTGTGAGGCGCCAAAGCCCAAAGGATTTTCCGTGTGTTTGCATGATACTTTCCTGGTTGCTTAACAAAATACAAATCTTGAGCTGAAATGTACAGAAAAAAAAGGGTCCAGAAGCTATCATGCCTCGCATGGTTGATCGCATAAATTCTCTGCCTTTTAAGGTGTCTAGTTTTGAGTCATTTAAATCTTCTCCATTGCTAGTACAGCGTTATGTTTCGACGATTGTTTCTGCTAAAGAGAGCACAATTGGCAATGTTTTTTGGACAATTGTTTCTCCAATCATATGGTTTTTTGAGTGGTTGGGATCAAAATTGGCCCCAACAACAAAAGAGCTAGAACTTTTTGAAAAGCTTCTTGAAGGAGCTTTTTGGGGAGGAGCTGCCTATTTTTACAAACGATCGATGGGTGAAGAGCGTCTGCGCGCTGTGGTGGCATCTTGCGAGGATCTCTGTAAGAGGCTTAGGGAAAAATGGTTTCCAAACATTGAGAAGATCCTTTTCATGCGAAGGAATTTAGTCAAAATCAAGATGCGTGCTTATGCAGCGCTTGGGGAAGAGAATAAAGTCAAAATTTCTCGGCAAGAGCTCAAGGACACCGGAATTGAAGTGTCAAACGAGATCGAGCAGCAAACGCACTACTTGCTTGTAGCAACTAAACCGAAATTCCGTTTTGTTCTCAGAGTTGTCAATCGGTTAGTTCAATTGAGCTTCAAAGCTGTTTCTAAATTTTTCTAATAATTCAACTTACCCCTATCTCGCTTCAAGGCGTAAGCGAACTGACGAGATACAAGATTTGAGATGCCGCCAACGGCGAGCCATTGGCAAAGAACAAAGCGCAGTAGATCGTTGGTGCAGCAAGCCTTGAAGCGAGATAGGGGCAAGTTGAATTAATAAGGGCCCGTAAAGAAATAACCTGACAATCCTCGAGGGAAAAATCAATTCATCTCTCGATGATTTTCCCTTGTAGATATTGCATGAATATCTACTGCGGAAAAATCCTCAAGATCTGAACCGTTTTCCTGCTCGAGGATTGTCAGGTTATTTCTTTACGGGCCCTAAGTGAACGCGGGAGACGGGACTCGAACCCGCAACTTCCGCCGTGACAGGGCGGTGCTCTAACCAGTTGAACTACTCCCGCATATGGAGCGTATCTTGTGTTGGGCGCAAAAGGACTCGAACCTATGACCGCCTGTGTGTAAGACAGGAGCTCTACCAACTGAGCTATACGCCCACGAATTTTACGTGGATAAAATTTGTTTTTTCTTGAGTCCTACTTTCTCCCGTTGGTAGTGCCAGTTACATGGCCTTCGGCCTATTTGACCAGTTTCATAACCTTCGGTTTATTCCACCTTGCTTTCTCGTGTAAATGTCCATCGGACATTTACTCCTTTTTAAAGGCGGCGGAAAGCAAGCCTCGATTCCGCCCTCAAATGCCCACCGGGCATTTGATCCTTACACGTAAAAGGCAGGAATCAAGCCAACTGAGCTATACGCCCCCAGAACCTTGTGCATTTTAAGACTAGCTCTGTTTTAAGTCTCGTTTTTTTCTGTGTGAGCTATACGCCCCAAACAAGCAGCCCAGTGTAACCTTTTGATACAATTTTTCTCAACTTCTTTGAGATATTTGAACCTCCCTCGCCCAAAGGCCTGACTATTACCCACATCTTTCTCAGCAGGGGAAAGCTAGGCAAGAAGATGTGCAGATTTGCGACGAGAGAATAGTCGAATGCCTATTGTCGGAGTAAAACTGTGGAGATTGAAGCTCTAGCTCCCTGATAAGAAAGATGTGGGTAATAGTCAGGCCTAAAGGCGAAGGATTCAACAACAGCAGGAGGCGTAGAAACCCGAAGGAAAAAAGCAGGCTGGGATCCTGATTATCTTCTGAAGCTGATAGGTGTCAAGTTTTAACTATGAAATCGCCCGGAGGAATGTATCCGGTTTTCAAGCATTTTAATAACACATTGAGGTCCTGGGCT
>JAAKFB010000059.1 GCA_011065235.1 Chlamydiota bacterium
CCCTTGGGAGGGACATTAGCGACGGTCCCTTCGACGATCTTGAGAAGAGCCTGCTGGACCCCTTCTCCAGAGACGTCACGGGTGATTGAGACGTTGCCGGTGGTCTTGCGGACTTTGTCGATCTCGTCGATGTAGATGATCCCCATTTCCGCACGGGCGATGTCATAGTCAGCGGCCTGGACGAGGCGTAGGATGATATTTTCTACGTCTTCTCCGACGTAGCCAGCCTCAGTCAGGGTGGTCGCATCGGCAATGGCAAAGGGGACATCGAGGGACTGGGCAAGGGTGCGGGCGAGGAGAGTCTTGCCGCTCCCTGTAGGGCCTAGGAGGAGGACGTTGGACTTGCTATATTCGATCTGGTCTTCTTTGTTGAGCGAGCGGATCCGTTTATAGTGGTTATAAACGGCGACAGAAATGGTCTTTTTGGCCCTATCTTGGCCGATCACATAGGCATCGAGGGCCTCCTTGAGCTCTTTGGGCTTGAGGATTGTGAGTTCGTGGTGGACCGGCTTCTTTTCGATGATATCTATGCAGAGGCGGACGCATTTGTCGCAGATGTAGCTATTTGGGCCAGAAATGAGCTTTTCGACGCCTTCTTCTGTACGGCCACAAAAAGAACACGCTGGAGCTTCTTTTTTAGTCATTTTTAGTAGTCTCTTAAGCTGCTGGTGCCGCTTCGGCAGGAGTTTTCGCAGCGATTTTATCGATAATCCCATATTGCACAGCCTCTTCGGGGTTCATGTAGAAGTCACGTTCGGATTCTTCCATGATCTGTTCGAAGGGTCGTCCAGTTTTCTCTGAAATGATGTTGCCGCAAATACGCTTTAATTCGAGGATTTCACGGGCTTGGAGCTCTAAGTCTGCCGCCGTGCCTGATATCCCTCCGCTGGGCTGGTGGATCATGATGCGGCTACTGGGTAGGGCATAGCGTTTGCCTTTGGTTCCTGCCATGAGGATGAGCGCTCCCATGGAAGCGGCCATGCCGAGGCAGTAGGTGTTGATCTCATAGCTCATGAACTGCATGGTGTCGTAGATCGCAAGCCCAGAGGTGATGTAGCCACCGGGGGAGTTGACATAGACGTTGATGTCTTTTTTAGGATCCTCGGCTCTTAGGAAAAGGAGCTGTGCGATGACAGTATTGGCTATCTGGTCATTGATCTCGGTTCCAATGAAAACGATCCGGTCTTTGAGAAGACGCGAAAAAATATCCATCGCCCGCTCGCCGCGACCTGTATCTTCAATAATATATGGAATTGTATAGGACATATCTAACCCCTAATGTTTTGTTCTCAAAGCGTCATATTGCCGAGATAGTTGTTATTGCGCAAGGCGTCTATTTCTTTTTAGGTGTTGTTTTACGTTTTGGGGCTTCTTTTTTCTCCACACCCGCTTTTGTGGCTGTTTTGCGAGGAGAGCTCTTCTTCTTTGATGTAGGTTTTTCCTCTTTGGGTTTTTCTTCCTTTGGCTTGGGCTTTTGGCCTGCAGGTGCTGTGCGTGCATGGGCAATGACCCAATCCTCTGTTTTTTCAAGCATGACGCGTGAATAGGCCTCTGCTTGCTTGACATCGGGCTGGCGCGGATCATGGCGCTCTGCCGAAGGATAAAGGAGCGATTCTAGCAGATCTGTTGTCGCCAGAGGGATGTCTTTGGGGGTAACCGAAAGGCTTTGATCAGCAGCAATTTTGCGGCAGAGATAGAACATCCGGACAGCTTTTTCTGCTTGTGTTTTGACATTGTCGATCAGCTCGCGCTTTTCTGGGTCACTACTCTGATCCCATTTGGCTTTGAATTGGGGATCTTGGACCATTTGCTGAAGGCGGAATTGGGTCTCTTTTTCGATGATCGAATGGGGGATCTCAAAGTGATGAGAGAGGAGAAATTCCGTCACATGGCCCCGTTTTTGTTCGCGGACGTGTTCTTCTGCTTTTTTGTTCAACAATTCTTCGATCTGAGTGCGTAAAATTTCAACTGTATCGACACCGACTTGTTTGGTAAATTCATCGTTGAGTTCGGGGAGTTGGCACTCTTCGATCGCTTTGATGGTCACGCGCACTTTTTTGGGGGCGTATTCTTTTTTTTCCTCTTCACTTAAGGTGGCAGTTGTCTCACTGATCCCTGCAAGGGCTTCGCCGGTTTTTTCTCCTAGGACGAGTGTTTTCGTCCATTGTGCCATTGCTTTATCAGACACCTCAACGCGTGTATTGGAAAAGAGTCTTTGAGGTGTGTCTTCTTCGAGGATATCGACGTCAATGAGGAGAAAATCTCCTTCTTTGACCGGGTGATCCTTAACTGTATTCCATTTTGCAAAAAACATTTGCGTTTGGCGGATCGTTTCGTCAACTTTTTCTTTTGAAGTTTCAGGCCGTTTGACCTCTTCGAGGACACATTTTGCAGGGTCAACGGAAGGGATGTTGGGCATGGTTTCAAAAGAGAGAGTGAGTTTTGCTCCTTCGCGGGAGTGCTTTTGCATTTTGAACGAAATCGACGCGTCTTGATTGATCACGGGGACATTGGCCAGCTGAGAGCTCTCTCGATAGGCGCTATTGGCGATCGCTTCTTGCCAGCGTTTGTCGAGATCGTGGGGATAGCGCTTGGCGACGAGCTCAGGAGGGGCTTTACCCTTGCGAAAGCCGGGGATCACAACCTCTTTGCCTACGCTCTTGGCAGCACGCTTATGGGCTTCGACGCAAATAGGGCGAAAGGCCTCCACTTCGAACTCCACAATGCAGTTGGGCTTGTGATGGACCACAACGTGGACCTGCTCGTTTTTATATTCTTCTTGAGTCTTAGTATTTTCTTTGGTTTTGGATTCCATAAATACCGGGTACAAAAAATTCCTGGAAAGCGGGTGATGAGGCTCGAACTCACGACCCTCACGTTGGCAACGTGATGCTCTACCACTGAGCTACACCCGCGAATATAGAGAATTTTAAGGAACCGCGAAATTTTTTTCATCTTTTTTCGCGGGGAAGAGGTAAATTTTTCTTGCAGTGGTAACCAAAAATTTGTAAAACCTAGATCAACCTTAGGGAAAATCAGTCATGCTCAATTTTCGTAAATTAAAACAAGATTTCGCATCTTCTATTATAAAGGAAGGGCGAGAATTTTTTGAGAATAAAAAAGTCGTTTCAGCCAAACTTTTGCACCTCGATAGCAAATCGATGCGGATAAGTGGGCGGGTTCTTGGCCAATATGACAACTATTACGAAAGTGAGATAGAAATTGATCGGCAAGAGTGCGAGACGATCGACTCAAATTGCGATTGTCCCTATAATTATGACTGTCAACATATCGCGGCGCTGTTCTTTTACTTAGAACAAAATCTCGACAAAATTTTGGTCGCATACTCAAAAGAAAAAGATATCGCGGATACACACGATCTCGAAGAAGAAGAAAAAGAAGCACTGTTAGAAAAATTCAAAGAAGCCGAAGACAAAGAGGTTCTTCGTCAGGAAGAAAATTTGCAGAGACAAGTCCTCCAAGAATATATCATATCATCTGGGATGCTCGCCACCTCTCCGTTTTTCCGCTGCGATGAAAAACGGGAAATCGATAAAGCGGAATTTTCGCTGATCTATAACTTTCCCAAAAAGAAGGGCAATCCGATCGAATTGCAAGTTGCTTTGCGCCTTCCGTTTCGCTCGAAACCGCTCCACGTGCCGCATTTGAGCAAATTTGTGGAAGCCATCCGCTTCAAAGAACTCATTTTCATGGGGGGAAAGAAGTTTTGCTTTTCTCTCGATTCTTTTGACGTGAATCAAAGGGAAATTGTCCGGATGGTGATGGATCACCTGCGGTTTCCAGAAAGCGTGTCGAGCGAAAGAGGACTGCGCATCGGCCACATTCACCCCGAGTTTTTTGGGATGATTTTGGCGCGGATTTTCGAACTCAAAGAACAAGAGATATCGAAAAGTGGATTTGCCCCGCATTCCAATGACGATTTGCCTGTATTGCCAGGGGTATATGAGGGGAGCTTTGAAACTCCTTTGCGTTTTTCAACGGTCCCTGCCCATTTTCGCTTTCACTTGGAATACATCCCTCCTCCGACGAAAAAGATCCTTCTCAATCCCAAAATCATGATCGATGAGCAGGAATTGATGATCGAAGACATTGTGCTTTTTCAGTGTGCAAAACCGGGGATGCTCTTTGAAGGGACCTATTGGCGCTTTCCCCATCTCATCACCCGCAAACATTTGCGCAACCTCAAAGAGATCCGGGACATGACGATTCCAGAGCCTCTTTTCGGTTCTTTTGTTGAAAATTCTCTTCCCGAATTGGCTCAATTTGCCGAGGTCGCAAATCGGTCGATCATTGAAGATTTTGTGACCCTTCCCTTTGTAGATGATGTTGAGGCGATTTGCGATCTCTCCTACTTGAATGGAGAACTCGAAGCCTCGATCCACTTCAATTACGATGGAAATCAAGTTCCTGAAGCGTCTTCTCAGCTGAGCTATGACCACGTCTCTTCTTTTGTCTCTAAAGAGGGAATTTTGGCGCGCAATCTCGTTGATGAGAAGAAAATTGTCGAAGACCTATTCCAAGATTTTCTCTTCAACTCTGAGCTGGGGATCTATATCTCCAAATCGGACAAAAAGATCGTCGAATTCATGACCGATGTCATTCCGAGAAACAAAGACCGGGTCAAATTCAATTGTCCTCAAAACCTACTTGATCAATTCATCTACGATAAAACACAATTTGAACTCCATTTTGAACACACAGACAAAGTGGATAGCTATCAAATCCATCTGAAAGTGAAGGGCGCGCTCAAGGGAATCAAGCTCGATCAGCTTTGGGACTGTATCGCGGCAAAAAAAGCATTCATTGAGTTGGCAATGCCCAGGCTGAGTAGTAAAAAGAAATCAGAAAAATCCAAACCTCCCAAAATTCTCGTCCTCGATCTGGAGCGGATCACAGGAGTGATTCAGCTATTTGATGAATTGGGTATCGACGTGTTCGAAGATGGGAGTTTGAATCGCCCACTATGGAGCCTTGCGAACATCGATGCGGCTCAATTTGAAGGGTTGCCAGTCAAATTTTCGATTTCACAGCAACTGATCGCAATCCGCAAGCAAATGCTCGGCGAGAAAAAACTCCAAGCCACGCCTATTCCAAAAGATGTCACAGCAGAGCTCCGTGGCTACCAGGGCGAAGGGGTCCAATGGCTCGAGCGGCTCCGCTCCATGTTTTTAGGGGGGATTCTGGCCGATGACATGGGTCTTGGAAAAACCGTTCAAGCGATCGTCGCGCTCTCTCAACTGCAGAAGAAAAAGCTCGGTTGCGCTCTCATTGTTTGTCCGACCTCACTTCTCTACAACTGGAAAGAAGAATTTGCGAAATTCAATGCAAAATTGCATGTAATGGTGATCGATGGCATTCCATCAAACCGGAAAAGATTGATCGCTGGGCTCGACAAATACGACGCGGTCATCACATCCTACACCCTTTTGCAAAAAGACATCGAACACTATAAGTCGATTCTCTTTTCCTACGTCATATTGGATGAAGCGCAACACATTAAAAACCGAGGAACGCGCAATGCTAAATCAGTCAAGATGGTCAGAGCGCATCATAAATTGATCCTATCGGGAACCCCGATTGAAAATTCTCTCGATGAGCTATGGAGTCTCTTCGACTTTTTAATGCCGGGATTCTTGAGCACATACGATCGCTTTGTTGAGAAGTATGTCCGCGTATCGGGAGAAGAGCAGACGAAAAATATCGAGTATTTACGCAAAAAAATCTCTCCGTTCATCCTCCGTCGCATGAAAGAAGACGTCCTCAAAGACCTTCCTCCTGTCTCAGAACTCATCTATCATTGTCAACTCTCCGATGTGCAGCAAGAACTGTACCGCTCGTATGCAGAATCCGCACGTGACGAGCTTGTCAAGCTAGTTGAACGCGACGGATTCGACCGGGTACAAATCCATGTCCTTGCCACACTGACGCGCCTCAAGCAAATTTGCTGTCACCCTGCGATTTTCGCTAAAGAAAAAGCGGAAGTTGGCGACTCTGCAAAATTTGAAATGCTTCTCGAGCTTTTGCAAACATTGATTGAAGGGGGGCACAAAACCGTCATCTTCAGTCAATACACCCAGATGCTCAAAATCATGCGAAACGATCTCGAGCAGCGAGGAATCCGCTTTTGCTATCTCGACGGCTCTACCAAAAACCGCTTAGAAGTGGTCAAAGAATTCAACGGCGATGGCTCAATCCCCGTATTCCTCGTCTCGCTAAAAGCGGGTGGCACAGGGCTTAACCTCGTTGGCGCCGATACCGTGATCCACTACGACATGTGGTGGAATCCTGCAGTGGAGAACCAAGCAACTGACCGTGTCCATCGGATGGGGCAGAAAAGATCAGTTTCTGCATACAAATTGATCACGCTTGGAACCATCGAAGAAAAAATCGATGAGATGCAAAAACGGAAAAAAGGACTCGTCAAGAAAGTGGTAAGTTGTGATGATGAAGCGATTTCGAAGCTCACTTGGGAAGATGTCCTAGAACTCTTGAAGACATAAGGTAATTATGAACAATACAATTTTAGAAAAGACCAAGCCCTCATCACTTCTTTCAAGACTTCGCACACGCTTGGCAAACAAAGGGGGCGCCTTTTCCGGTTTTTTTTCCAATGATATTGGCATCGATCTTGGAACTGCCAACACGCTGATCTATGTGCGTGGGAAAGGGATTGTCCTCGCCGAGCCGTCCGTCGTGGCCGTTGATTCCGGTTCCGGAGAAGTTCTTGCTGTCGGACACAAAGCCAAGTCGATGCTCGGGAAAACCCCGCAAAAAATTCACGCCGTCCGTCCGATGAAAGATGGTGTCATTGCCGATTTTGAGATCGCTGAAGGGATGCTCAAAGCCCTCATCAAAAAAGTGACGCCTGCACGTAGCCTCTTCCGCCCCAAAATCCTCATCGCAGTGCCGTCTGGCATCACCGGTGTGGAAAAACGGGCCGTAGAAGATTCGGCCCTGCGCGCGGGTGCCCAAGAAGTGATCCTCATCGAAGAGCCCATGGCAGCAGCCATCGGCGTCGATCTTCCCGTCCACGAGCCTTTTGCCAGCATGATCATCGATTTGGGGGGAGGCACGACAGAAATCGCGATCATTTCGCTCGGTGGTATCGTCGAGTCCCGTTCGCTCCGTATTGCTGGGGATGAATTCGACGACTGCATCATGAACTACATGCGTCGTACCTACAACCTAATGATCGGCCCCCGCACAGCGGAAGAGATCAAAATGACTATCGGTTCGGCCTATCCACTCGGAGACAACGAACTTGAGATGGAAGTGCGCGGTCGCGATCAAGTAGCCGGTCTTCCCGTTACCAAAAGAATCAATTCTGTTGAAATTCGCGAATGTCTCGGCGAGCCGCTCCAGCAGATCATTGAAAGCGTCAAACTCACGCTCGAAAAGTGTCCACCTGAGCTCGCCGCCGATCTCGTCGATGGGGGGATGATCCTCGTAGGTGGAGGCGCGCTCATCAAGGGGCTAGACAAGGCCCTCATCAAGGAGACGGGGCTTCCCGTCACCATCGCACCCAACCCTTTGCTTGCTGTCTGCATGGGCACGGGAAAGGCTCTTGAGTATATCGACAAGTTCAAGAAACGACGTCACGCTTCTGTTTAGTTATTTGGTTCTGTATGCTTGACTAAAATAGTTTTTCGCTATTAACCTCTTGGTTAATTTTTTGTTGTGAGGTGCTTGTGAAAGTCCTAAAAGTCATCCATGGCTATCCCAATAGGTTTTCAGCGGGTTCCGAGGTCTACTCGCAAATATTGTGTCACGAGCTTGTAGAACAAGGATGCGAGGTTGTCGTTTTTACACGTCAGGAAAATGCCTATAAACGGGAGTATTCTATTGAATGGGATGTCGATCCTGAGTGCGCCGACATTCAGCTTTGTTTGGTCAACAAAGCGCATAGTCGCGACGGTTACAGGCATGGAGCAGTGGATGAGGCTTTTGGTCAATTGCTCGATCAATATCAGCCAGATGTTATCCATATCGGTCATTTAAATCATCTCTCGACTTCTATTGTACTCAAAGCGCAGGAAAGAGATATCCCTATCGTGTTTACTTTGCATGACTTTTGGCTGATGTGCCCAAGAGGGCAATTTCTACAAGCGATCAATTCGAAAGGGGAAGACCTATATCCCGTTTGTCACTCTCAGGAAAATGAAAAATGCGCGAAGCTGTGTTACTGGCGCTATTTTAGCCATCAAGAAGATGAAGAAGAGATCGGTTTTTGGACAAACTGGGTAGAAAAGCGAATGAACCATATTAGACAAGATGTTTTGGCAAACATCGATCTCTTTATTGCCCCCTCGCGCTATCTGATGCAGAGATTTGTGAATGATTTTTCTGTGGATCCCTCCAAAATTGTCTATTTAGATTATGGATTTCGGCGTGATTTTTTACGCGAAAGGAAACGGTCCAAAGAGACGTTGTTCACTTTTGGTTACATTGGAACACACAAACAAGCAAAGGGGATTTTTCATTTAATTCAAGGGTTCAATCGAGTGCACGAAGGGGCCCAGCTCAAAATTTGGGGATCTCCACTAGAGCCGTTCACTGGTTCTTTGCAGTCCTATGTTTCAAAACTAAACCACGCAGTCCAGAAGAAAATTCATTGGGAGGGAGGGTATAAAAATCAACAGGTTCTTGAAAAAGTATTTAATCATGTGGATGCGATTGTCGTTCCCTCCATTTGGGGAGAAAATTCACCTCTGGTCATTCACGAAGCACTAGAGGCCAAAGTTCCCGTTATTACAGCAGATTTTGGCGGGATGAAAGAATACATTCAACATGAGGTAAATGGACTCCTTTTTGAGCACCGTGACCCATCAAGTCTTTCGATGCAAATGAAGCGATTCATCGAAGATCCAGTATGGGCAAAACAGCTAGGGAAGAGGGGATATCTTCAAGCCGACGATGGACGGATCCCGGGGATTGAAGAGCATGTTAAAGAGATCAAATCCTATTATCGCTTCGCAATTGATCGGAGAAAATATGAGTACAAAAACAAAACAGGGCCCATGGCGCATCACATTTGATACCAATCCCGACGACTGCAATATGCGCTGCATCATGTGCGAAGAGCATTCGATTTATAGCTCTTGCCAAATAGATCGGAAGGCAGAGGGACGTCCTCGCAGACGCATGGACATCAAACTGATGCGAAA
>JAAKFB010000006.1 GCA_011065235.1 Chlamydiota bacterium
CCTCTTCACTTTTTTTTCTTGGCCGGAAACGGCTTGAATGACGTACCACTTATGCATGTATTCCTAACTCTTTTTTCACCCGAAGATGAAAAGTAATGTGCGCTTAATCAGCCCTAGAACCCCTTTGATCGCGAGATCCACTACATAGATCCCCATTCCAAAGGCAAATGTCGCGATAATCACGGTTTTTGTTGCTGAGATCAACTCAGCTTTTGTTGTCCAGCTGACTTTCTTGAGTTCTTCTTTGAGATCACTAATAAAAGTGAATGGATCTTTTCGCTTTTTTTTATCGGAAGATCTCTTCTTTGACTTTGCTTCCATTAATGTACTCAAGATTGCTCCATAACCTTAAATTCTTTTCTGGGGCCTCTCCCCCACTCGAATCGAGTGCGGAGGGATTCGAACCCCCGACCTGCGACTTTGGAGATCGCTGCTCTACCAACTAAGCTACACACCCAAAGCAGCTAGGAGTGATAAACTACTAGCTGCACACAAGTTTGCGGTCTATTTACTCAACAATTTGAGTGACAGTTCCTGCGCCAATCGTACGTCCACCTTCACGAATCGCAAAGCGCATGCCTTCTTCCATCGCAACAGGGCTAAGGAGTTGCCCGGTTAGCTCGACATTATCTCCTGGCATAACCATCTCAGTCCCTTCAGGGAGTGTAACCGTTCCAGTAACGTCTGTGGTGCGGAAGTAAAACTGAGGACGATATCCTGTGAAGAAAGGCTTATGACGGCCCCCTTCTTCTTTTTTCAAGATGTACACAGTTCCCTTAAACTTCGTGTGAGGTTTGCAAGTTCCAGGTGCAGCAAGAACCATTCCACGTTCGATGTCGTTTTTGTCGATACCACGAATGAGAACACCTACGTTCTCACCGGCGCGTCCCTCATCGAGAAGCTTATTGAACATTTCGATTCCAGTTGCAACGGCCTCACGTGTTTCACGGATCCCCACAATCTGAATTTTATCATTCACTTTGAGAATTCCGCGCTCAATTCTTCCTGTCGCTACAGTACCGCGACCAGAAATTGAGAAGACGTCCTCAACAGGCATCAAAAATGGTTTGTCGACTTCACGCTTCGGCGTCGGAATTTTCTCATCTACAACTTTCATGAGTTCTTTAATTTTTTCAGAGTATTCCGCATCGCCTTCTAGTGCTTTTAGGGCAGACCCACGGATAATCGGCGCATCTTTATAGCCTTCTTTTTCGAGAAGCTCTGCAAGCTCCATTTCGACGAGTTCAACGAGTTCTTCGTCTCCTTTTCCGATTTGGTCCATTTTGTTGAGGAAGACCACAATTGAAGGAACCCCAACCTGACGGGCAAGGAGGATGTGCTCACGCGTTTGAGGCATTGCACCATCAGTTGCTGCTACCACAAGGATAGCTCCATCCATTTGAGCTGCCCCTGTAATCATATTTTTGACGTAATCGGCGTGTCCCGGACAGTCTACGTGCGCATAATGGCGATTGCCTGTTTCGTACTCAACGTGAGTGGAGTTAATCGTGATTCCACGAGACTTTTCTTCAGGAGAGTTATCAATCGATGCATAATCACGGAATTTAGCTCCCCCAGTTTCCGCAAGAGTCTTAGTGATTGCAGCTGTAAGGGATGTCTTCCCATGGTCAACGTGACCAATTGTCCCGATGTTGACGTGTGGCTTAGTCCGTTGAAATTTTTCCTTAGCCATTATTTATTCCTCCGTAGCTTATATCGTTGGCTTTTTTTGCGTTTCTTTGCCCAAAATAGGAATTGAACCTACGACCGCTTGCTTACCATGCAAGTGCTCTACCTCTGAGCTATTTGGGCCTGCATGTAAAGCAAGTTTACTTTCCTATTCCAATAAATTTCAATCTTTTTCACTCTCATAGCAACGACAAAGAGTCCTATCTTTGGCGGTAAACGATGCGTGCTTTTGACAAATCATAAGGAGACATTTCCACAGTCACCGTGTCTCCGACAAGCACACGGATATTGCGCATCCGCATTTTTCCACAAAGATGGGCAAGCACCTCCATGCCGTTTTCAAGCTTTACTTGAAAGGTCATGTTGGGCAAAAGGTCTTCGACAGTTCCGTCAATTTTTATGGTATCTTCTTTGGGCATAGCTATAAGAGTAGTAAAGTAAGGTAATTACACACTTTTCTTCAGATTAAGTCAAGGCCTGACTTTGACTTTGCTCGACTTTTTTCATATACTCGATAGCATGGACCATTTTTTAGCTGTGAAAGAGTTATTTCAAGGGTGTGATACCCCCGAAAAAAAATACCAAAAAATCATTGAATGCGGTCGCTCACTCCCCTCTATGCCCCCCGATCTCAAAATTCCAGAAAACATTGTCAGCGGATGTCAAAGTATTGTTTACCTCCACTGTCAGATGCTCGAAGGTAAACTTTTTTTTACAGCAGCAAGCGACGCTCTGATCTCCTCTGGACTCGCCGCCCTTCTCCTCAAAGCTTACAATGGACATCCCCCCGAATTCCTCCTAAAAAACAAGCCGACTTTCTTAAATGAGCTCCAGATCAATACCTCCCTCTCTCCCGGGCGCTCAAATGGCCTTGCCAGCATGTTTTTGCGCATGCAAAAAAATGCTCTCAATTTTTTAGTGCCTATTTCATAATTTCCTCCGTTTTGGTATACTATTTGTTCACAACGGAGGTTTCCTATGGCCACAATGGCAATCAATCCCCTTATCACTTATGACCCCATCACGAGCCAAACGAGCAATTCTCGTTGGAGCAAGGCTTGGACCCTTGCCGCTCTGACAACAGCTGTTGCTTTTACAGCCCTTGCCGTCGCAGCGATCCTTGTAACCACAGCCTATTGGCCCATTCATCTCCCCATCGTTTCGATCATTTTCGTTACAGCCGGCCTCCCCACCTCCTTCAGTATGTTCAAATCGCTGTGGGATAAGTCTCAAGCGTGTTTTGACAACGCTAAAGTCGATTCTGATCTCATCTCCCAAATGAATACGAACAAGAAGGCCAACAAGCCCGATATCTCTCTACAACTCCAAAATCTCCACGTCAAACCAGGCATAAAAGCGAGCCGATTAGAGCCCATACTTGCTCGCTATCATTATTTCAAAAACCTTCAAAAAGAAGGTGCCGAAAAAGCAAATAAAATCTTCACCGATGCTCTTGTAAAAGTAAGGGTTGGCGAGCACATCCATGAAATCGACCCAAAAAAATACACCATTGACCAAGTCAATTTTTCTAAACCAACAGAAATCGCTCTTTTCCGCGCTCTCCAAATCAGACGCGAAGAAGGGCAAGATCTCCGTCGATCGGCTGCTATCTTCAACCTCAAAGCCGCCTATCTACTAAAAGTGATGGAGAGCCCCTACGACCAGCGCAAACTTGCTAAGTATTACGAGCTTGTCGAAGCGCCCTATCCAGAGGCTCTCATCTCACAAGATGCTGGAGACAAATCGACGCAAGTCTTAGTGAAAGCACCCAAAAAGAATTACACCACACAGGATCTTCTCAACAAAGAAGCGTCCGCACTTTCTAAAGAGATCTTTGGCCTTGGAGAATAAAGTTATATTCAGCTAAACTGTTGTTGCAATTTTTTTAGGAGGTTAGCCATGAGTGCTGTTGCATCTGATAACAAAAACGTTTTTGCCCAGGACACACATCGTCCACACAAGCTTTTCACCTATAACCCAAAAACGGAAGTATCTCTAAACACCAAATGGAACCGCATTTGGAAAGTGGCAGAGATCGCTGGCTCTGTTGCCATTGTCGCTTTTGGATTACTCGCGATTCATTTCACTGCTGTTCACTATGCGATAATTTCTATTGTCACATTCAGTGGTATCTTTCTTGGCGTCATACTATTCGACAAGACGTCACCCAAGGTGAACAATTACGCTTCACAAGCGAAATTTGCAAGTCAGATGCTTGAGAAAATGAATGGTAAAAGAGACGATTCATACTGGAGTCAACTGTTAAAACGGCTCAACTTCAGCTCTGATGAATTAGATAACATCAAAAATCCGGAAAAAAACCGCCTTCCTATTTTGGCGCGTTATGATATTTTATACGATAGTGAAGCTCGATTACAAAAAACCATAGATGAGAAAAATAAAGAAAATACAAAAACACTTGAAGCGCTTAAACAAATTCCATTCATGACACACCCGCATCAAGTGATTTTTTCAGGTTGCGCAAAGAACTCGATGGATGTGGAAGAACTAAAAGAAAGCCTCGCTCATCTTAGACTTGAGCAAGCTTTCCTTTTGAAAATCATGATCGATTGCGAAGGAAAACCAGACTACTCTGACTACTTTTTACAGTCTAAAAAAGATTTCAGTACAACATACCTTGGAAGAAATCTTCCACAAGATCAGATATTCTTACTAACACAGGAAAAACGATTCACAGTAGAAGACATTCTCAACACACCGATTCGTACTCTCGCAGAGGAGATCTTTGAGCTCCCTAAATTTGAACTCCCTAAAAAGGGATTCTTTGGCCTTGGAGGATAAAGTTGTATTCAGCTAGACTGGTGTTGCAATTTTTTTAGGAGGTTAGCCATGAGTGCTGTTGCATTTGATAACAAGAACGTTTTTGCCCAGGACACACATCGTCTACATAAGCTTTTCACCTATAATCCAAAAACGGAAATATCTCTAAACACCAAATGGAACCGCATTTGGAAAGTAGCAGAGACTGCTGGTTCTGTTGCCATTGTCGCTTTTGGATTGCTCGCGATTCATTTTACTGCTGTTCACTATGCTGTGACTACCATTGCCACGCTCGGTGTTACCCTTCTTGGTATCGTACTATTTGTTGCACTATCCTACAAGACGGGAGCTAAGTCTAAAGCTTACGCTGCTCAAGCAAAATTGGCCAGCCAGATCCTTGAGAAAATGAATAATAAAAGGGACGATACATACTGGAATTCATTGCAAAAGAAGCTCGGGCTCAGCTCTAACGAATTATGGAGCATAAAAAAACCCGAAGAGAGTTCTGGCGAACTAGGTATCATAGCAAAGCCAGATGAAAATCGTCTTTCTCTTTTGGCGCGTTATGATCTTTTAAACGATCTTGAAGCTGATTTAAAAAAACAGATTGCTGCACAAAACGTAAAAAAGACAGAAAAAATTGAACCCCTTAAAAAACATCCGATCAACAGCCCTCAATATCAAAGGGTTTTTAAAGAGTTTTTATCATCCTGTCTTACATTGGAAAAGCTAAATGAAAACATCGCTACTTGCAGACTTAAGCAAGCATTCCTTTTGAAACTCATGATCGATTGCGATGGAAAAACGTCCTACTCTGACTATTTTTCTCAGTCCAAAATCGATTTCGTAAGAAGATTTGCTGGCAACTATCTTCCACAAGCTCAGGACTTCTTAGTGACTCCTGAGGGAAAACGATTCACAGTAGAAGACATTCACAACACACCGATTCGTACCCTCGCAGAGAAGATCTTTGAACTCCCTATCCCTAAAAAGAAGGGATTCTTCGGCTAAGGTCTCTAATG
Source organism: Chlamydiota bacterium (assembly GCA_011065235.1). Lineage (GTDB taxonomy): Bacteria > Chlamydiota > Chlamydiia > Chlamydiales > Rhabdochlamydiaceae > Sacchariniichlamydia. Next base: position 5,493 of record JAAKFB010000006.1, read on the forward strand.
GTATAAACACTGAATGATGGCTGTTGCGGCAATGACGCGCAGAACTTGGAAGGGCTCATTGAGCCTTTCCAGCAAAAATTCAATCGCTGTGGGGTCTCCCACTTTTGCAATCGCCTCTAAAATATGAACCTTGAGTTCCCGGTTCACATTCGGGTATGCCGCTTTGAGGACATCGACAGCTGCCCTGTCTCCTCCAAAGAGAGCCAAGATCAGCGCTGCCTGCAGCCGCACTTTTTCATCCGAGTCTTTGAGAAGAGCCCGGACAATGTCAAGTGCCTCGTTATCTCCCTCTTGTAGTAGCGTCGCAGCAGCAGCGCCTACAGCACCCCAGGTATGCGTTTGCAAATACCCTTTCACCGTTTCTTCCGCCCTTGGGTATTTGAGGATGCATAACACCTGCAGGAGTTCTATGCGGGTGAGCTGATCGACCACCTGTGGATAATTCGGAATTTGCGGTGTGTGGCCTATTTTTGAAGGAGCAAGCGAGCGAAAAAGAGGATTTAACGTGGTATCCCACATCCATCTTTCCGACATCGAGAGGTGTCTGTCGAGCACGCGGCAGGCAAGATCAACGACCTCTCGTTGCCCAATCAATCCCAAAGCCAATGTGATTTGTACGTAGGGGTCGTCGCTTCTTTTGAGCATCCTTTTGGACAGAGCCACTCCTTTCTTCCCACTGATCGCAAGTGCGCCTGCAGCTAAACGGGCATATTTGACATCTTTTCTTAGGAGCCACTTCTTTAGCGTCCGCTGTCCTCTCTTATCTCCTTGCAAGAGAGCCAGCCATCCCGCTGTGATCGCCACTTCTGGAACGTGGTCATGCATGAGGCGAGTGATACTTTCGTTCTGCATCAACGGCTTGTCGTCAATTTTAGTAATCCGCATGAGGGCGAGGGTATTGAGCGCTGACATCCGGACGCTCGGATGAGCATCTTGCAAAAGGGGCACTAGCATTCCAATTTTATCGGTCAGATTCAGATGGGAAATGATCTGAGAGGCAAGCTCGCGAAGGCCCGCGCGATTGCTCCGTACGAGATTTGCGAGTTCTTTATCTCCGACCGATTCATACATATTGACGTAAGAGACAATGGCCACCACTTTTTCCTCGGCGAGTGTCTCTGGGTTGCCAATGATTTTAAGGAGTTGCTCTTTTGTCCCTGCCATCCTGAGTTGTCCAGAAGCTTTGATGAGCTCTAAGCGGACCTGCCACACTTTTTCCTCTTTTAAGAGACGAGCAATTTCCTCTTGCAAGGGCAAATCTCCATAAGCTGCTGCCAAATTGACTGCAAGGGCGCGCAGCATTGAATTACTTCCACGCAGTGCTTCCAAAATGAGGGGGATGGCTTTCGCATCTCGGGTCATTGAAGCGCCGAGAAGGGAATTGACTTGAATAACCAACTGATTCGAGGTCTCACCCTTGTTGAGAACGCCCCATGCGAGCATCTCAAGCGCGGTTCGATCATGCAGCAAGTCTTCATGCTCTGCTGTGAGTTTTTTCCATTCTTCCAAGGCTTCGATTTCTTTACCCGCATGGCAAAGGGCTTTGATGAAGGCAAGGCGCAAATTTTTAGAATCGGGATAGGTTTTGAGGTGGATTTTCGCCTCTTCAATGGCCGATTGGGAATCGTCAATGAGCAAATGGGTATAAATCCTCTTAGCAGCTTCTTGATGCTCGAGGGCAAATGCAGATTGAAATAGGATGAGTATACTCAGGCCAAATCGTCTGATAGCCGTTTTCCTCCAATCAAGTGAAAATGGAGGTGAAAGATCGTCTGCCCGGCACCTGGCCCGTTATTGGTCAGTAAGCGATATCCCTTTTCGATGCCGAACTCTTTGGCCAATTTTTGAGCCACGTCAATGACATCGTTGATCAAAGGATAATCCTCAGGCACTACTGATTGCAGGTCGGGAATTTCCTTTTTGGGAACAATCAAAATATGGATTGGAGCCGCAGGTGCGCTGTCCTTAAACGCGAAGATGGTCTCACTTTCAAAGACTTTCTCACAGGGAATCTCCCCTTTGATGATTTTTCCAAAAATGGTGGTCATGATCTCTCCCTCACTTTTCTAATACTTGATGGAGGGCTTTTAGTGCATCCTCTTTTGTCTCCCAAATCGAAATGAAGCGCCCTTTATGGCAGAAAATCGCCCCTTCGATGCCAGAAGCAGCTTGAAGATCGCGATCGCGAAGGCCAGCCCATTTTTCAGGCAGGGGCACTCGCACCCCCATCCGGTCCTTTCGATCAGGAGGAATACCCCTCAGTTTCCAGTGTTCTTGCGAGGGCATCACAATGAACAGAGCCGGGTGATCTTCCCCTCCAAGCTCGAAGAAATTCTCTTGCCAAGGGATCGCTTTGTCAAAAATGAGCGCTTTTTCCTTCGGCTCCATGGCCGCCGCTACGAGTCCCTTGCATTCTTGGATATAGTGATATTTCCCCAAAATCCGTTTGAAATGCCCCATCACAAAATCCAAAGCTTCAAAAAAAGCGCGATCTTGCTCCTTTGGGCTCGCTTCATAGAGAATCGGAACGAAATTGGCAATCACATGGGAAATAGTGCAAACACCCTCTTCCTGGAGTACTTTGCCATTGTCATGGGCGTCGATCCCGATGATGATAGTCTGATTGATATAGGTATAAAGAGCTTGATCGGCAATATTTTGATCTCGCAAATACTGCCAAATCATCCCCGCACTAGATAGATCATCCTCATATTCCAGCTGGTGGTGGTCAAAGCGCTTCTTTTTGGGGTCATAAACCCCTCCCACATCACAAACAAATTCGCAATTACCCAGCACCTCAGGATCGCGAGTTCGATGGATCTGATCGCGATCGATCAAGTCAAAGACGAGAAGCAAAGCGCAAGCGCTCACTTCATCTGCGTGGAAACTCCCATCATGTGTTCCTAAACTTCTAGAAATCATCGCACCAAAAAAAAGAATAAATATTACCGGATCATTCCTTTCTCGACTATTAAAAAAATAACTTAACGAGTATGAGAAAACTATGGAAAGTTATCTCGCCCCGGGCCATTTCGACCTCGTCACCCCAGACGGTGCGATTCTACAGATCTCTAAACGGACCGAAACCTCATTGGAGGTCACGATCCGTATTCTGGATATATCTCCCGCTTTTGCCGGATTTAGAATCGACCATGAGCATCTCCAATTCAACATCAAAAGCACCCTCGCTCAGCTTGGAATCAATGGAATAGGCAAAAATTATATCCTAGATCCAGAAAACTGCTCTGCCGAAGTGCTCGTCGAGCTCACTAGCATTGGGTCTCTAGGGGCAAAACTCCTCAAATGGATCGACAACGGGTGTTTCATTGGAAAACTCTTTGCTGCAGATCCTGATCGCCGCGTGCGCAATCCCGACTATTTGCTCCGAATGTTCGGACGTTTTGACCGAAATGGACTCCCTCTCTTGTCACTTGGAGGAAAGGAAGAACACCTCTCTCTCGAAAAAATCGATGGCCACACTGTCGCTTATTTATCATTACGAGAAGGCATTCTCGAATACGCCTCCGCAATTGATGGCTTTTTGCCAACGCTCGCACACGCTCTAAAATACCCCAAATTCAATACCCGCGAGCTCCTCTCCCTCCACCAAGAATGGAAAGAAGGGCAAAAACGGCTCATCCCCAAAAATAACATTCTTCTCGTGCGTACCCTTCCGCTACATATCCGCACCGCATTTGGACGGGTGATCGAAGAGATGCTCCCAGAAGGCGTGCATCACACCTCCGCCAGCATTCTGCAGCCCGACACAAGAGCTTCTGGAGACATCTATGAACTCTATGGAAAAACAGGCCAAGAGCTCACCCACATCCCCCTCGAGTTTTATACCCTTGAACCGCACCGCGAACACGTTTTTTTCGCCGACCGCGACCAGCTGCAAACATCACTCGAAGATCCCGACGCCATCTTTCAAGCATTTGAAACTGCACCAAAAGATCCCCAAGCTTTCACCGCCCTCTTCATTGTCAAAGGCGAGCAAATGCTCAATCTGACCCCAAAAGATTGGATCACACGCACCCTATCCCCCCAGAAATTTCCCGGCCTCTTCGATCTAAAGCGACAAGCGCAGATGGTTCAAGAGTATATCGAAAAACACCCCTCATACCCCTTTCTCAAAGCCATTGAAAATGGACTTATCACCTCACAAGGCGTTCTATTTTCTCGCTATTTCCCCTCACCTCTCATGAAAAAAATGCTCCTCGGCGATCTCGTCCAAAGCTCACTCAAAGGGATCTATTTCCAACATGCCTCTAAAGCTTATGGAGATTTCTTCTCACACGAAGACCGCTCCATGCTCCTAGACCTTGCAAGATTTGCCATTCCCGTTTACTGGGTCGATAAAACATGCGGCAAAGTCCTTCAGTTCGCTCCCAAGCCAGAAAAAGACACCGGGATGTTTGTTCCCATACCTGAGGTCGAGACGTTCATTCACTCCACCGTCTTTGGTGTCTATGGCTCCTACCTCATTGAACTTCAATTTGAAGAAGAGCTCTCCAACATACTCAAAGGCATTCTCACCATGCGCTCTATCAAAAACCACCCCCTGCTCAATCCCAAGACTCCCATAGCTCTCATCACAGGTGGCGGCCCAGGACTCATGGAAGTGGGAAACCGGGTCGCGAAAAAACTCAATATCCTCTCCTGTGCAAACATCGTCGATTTTTCAGGAATTGAACAACAACAAAACCCCTACATCGACGCCAAAATGACCTTCCGCCTCGACAGACTCGTGGAGCGGCAAGGAGAGTTCAACCTCGACTTCCCTATTTTTCTCATGGGGGGATTTGGGACAGACTTTGAATTTGCTCTCGAACAAGTGCGTCGCAAAGTAGGCCCCGAAGCCCCCACACCCGTCCTCCTTCTCGGCTCTGTTGACTATTGGCGAGAAAAGATCACTCCCCGATTCAAAAACAACCTTAACAATGGGACCATTACAGATTCCGAGTGGGTGAGCAACTGCTTTTACTGCGTGCAAAGTGCCACGCAAGCGCTCAAAGTCTATGAACAATTTTTTTCAGGAACCCTCCCTATCGGAAAACAATTCCCTTCTTCGAATGAGGGATTTTTGACTATTATTTAATTACTAAAAAGAAATATAATGTCTCTCTAAAAGGAGAGTAAAATGACTGCTAGAATAGATTTTTTCCCAGAGTTGAGGCCTGTTTCCACCCTCACTGAACAAGAGAGTTTCATATCAAGCCTGCTTCAAAAAAAAAATTCTCTTCATGGTTTGATTCAAATGGGCATAGATAGATGTAAAGAATTTAACCATGTGCATTGGTCGATTTTTTTCACCCGTGCTAAAGAACTTCTTGGGAAAAAACGTCCTTCTCTCTCCGATAAAAATGCTATTATCGACATCACTCGAACTCTTATTGATCAAAACACCGCCCTACCCCCTGGAAATTTAGCGCAGGTCGTGAGTGGCCTCGGCGCATTTTTCATCGACGACTACACCATTTGGAACTGGGCCTTTTTTCAATGCGAAAATGCACTAGAGCAGTTTACAGACACAAAAGAGCTTTACCTTCTACTCTCCGGCTTAAAGAAGATAAATCCCTCTGCTTATGCTTCGTGTTTTCAACGATATCTTCCAAAACTTAGAGATTTTCTAGAAAACACATTTACCTATAAAAATCTTCAAGATTTTCAGCCCAATCTCATCGATGCGCTTATTGGTCTTTTTAATGCCTATTCCTTTTTCCCAACTCTCTATGATTCTCTCATCAATGTAGCTATTGAAAACCTATCCAGCTATGAAGACTTTGAGTTGGTGAATCTTCTCAAAACCTGCACTACAAATAACCCCCGACGTGATTTCTATCTTTATATAGAAAATGCCCTATGCGCTAAGGAGTGCTCTTCTTCCATTTATGCCAAAGCAATCCGACATTTCTGTGCGACTCAATACGTACCCGAAACACTCCTCTCGAAAATTAAAGGAACTATCAAGAGCCTGGACTCCTGGGACAAAGCTACCATCTTTGGAGCGCTCGCGATGATGAAGCATAATGATCCTGACATTAGAAACTGGGTAGGTGAAATCGCCTCAGATTTTTCCTATCAAAAACTTTGGAACGAAGAGAGCCTCTATTTTGGTCTCGCCGTTCGGTTCTATCTCTCTGATCAACCCCTTTTAGTAACGAAAGTCATAAAAAATATCTTGAACCATATTGATTTATCAACACTTTACAGAAAAAGAGATACTTATAATTACAGTCTTTTAATAGAATATCTTAAGGATCAGAATCCCCAATAAACACCAAACTCGCCATAGTGTGTTCTCTCTAAGAAGAATTGCCCTTCATAGGAGAAGCCATGATGATAGGAAGCAAACAGACGTATCTTGCGGCCGATCCCCGCAAGTTTACTAATTTCGTATCCCCCCATGATCGTCCAGTCGAAGTCCCAGTCTCGCACCTGCCAGTTTTGCACATCGAGAGCCAGAAAGAACGTCCCGTAGAGGCGTTGATAACAAAAGCGACTCGATAGAAACCGCCATTCCGCACCATATTCGACATAATACAAATCCATCGGAAAAGACTGATCGCTATGTAGAATAAATCCCGGTCCCGCATAAAACCTCAGTGATCGCGTCACTTGATAAGAGGCAAAAAACTCAAGTGCTTCGAAGCTTGGATTTGCACGTAGATCCAAAAATTCAGGTCGATTGACCAAAAATTCATCTCCAAGGTGGCTCGAGATATGATAGAGGCGCATGCGAAACGCCCACTGATCAAAGGCATAATCGAGAGGGATCCCCAAAAGGTAATCGGTGTTAACTAGTTCACAATAAGTCTTATCGTTGTGAGAAACATCATCGAAATTAAACGGGGCCCAGATACCGGCATCAATGCCGATTTGCAAATCTCCACACCAGTAGAAGATATTCGTCCATCGATATACCGGAAAATTGTCACCCAACGCAATGCAAATTGCCTTTTCGCCTATAACTCGATCTCCTGCACGATAGGCGACCGAATACTTCACTTGGCGAGGATCAGCGATTAAGGGTTGAAAAAGAATCGTGGATTGTGGGAACCACACCCCAGAAATACACGGCTGCATCACATAACCGCGGCGCCTTTCACACTCCTCTTCATTCAAATCACATTTGATTTTGACTTCGCAAACGCAGGGCAAATCTTGAACAAAAGAAATGATCGAATTAGAGATCAGAGCATTATTGGGCAGGTTATAGAGGTAGACCACATCGCCTTCTACAATCACGACCACATGATGCTCAAAATAGTGCATATCGATGAGGGCCTGGATGTATCCTTCCAAATAGTGATCGGAGTTGTCTTCCATTTGGCTATCTGGGATGCTTTCGGCACGACTCATGAAGAAGACGTGCGAGGCATCGGTAAGCTCACGGCTTTCTTCTTTAGCAGAGCAAAGCGAGAAGCAGCAGAGCGAGCACGCCATTACGGAGGCAAATTTTCGATTCGTGACCATAGAAACTACACCTTATTTCCCCCATACCATGGGAAGGGAATTTTCGAAAAGACTTGATTCACCAACAGGCCCCCGTTAAAATGTTTCCATATTCAAAAAGGGGCAATAGCTCAGTTGGCTCGATTCCTGCCTTCGGCGTGATAGGAGCAAATGTCCAGTGGACATTTGCACGAGAAAGCGAGGCGAAACATGGCGAAGCCAGTGGAGCCGGCACTAACCACGGGACTGTTGAAGATACGAGGAATATAAGCTTTTAACCCGTGACTGCTACCTGCTTTTCATCTAGGCGTAAGCGAGGGGCTCAGATACTAGTTTCTCGAGGAAACCAAGGTGTTGGCACCTTGGCGACGAGAGAAGCGCAGTAGATGAGTTCCGCAGGTAGCATAGAGGAAAAATGAGGTAGTAGTCACGGGTGTAAATAACAAACTTCATGGGGCAATAGCTCAGTTGGCTCAAATCTCGCCTTCGGCGTGATAGGAGCAAATGTCCAGTGGACATTTGCACGAAGATTTGAGGCGAAACATGGCGAAGCCAGTGGAGCCGGCACTAACCACGGGACTGTTAAAGATACGAGGAATATAAGCTTTTAAGTGACAAATTTCATGGGGCAATAGCTCAGTTGGCTCGATTCCCGCCTTTCATGTAAAAGGATCAAACGTCCGGTGGACGTTTGGGGGCGGAATCGAGGTGGAATAGGCCGCAGGCCATGGAACCGGCACTAACCACGGGACTATTAAAGAAACGAGGAATATAAGCTTTTAAGTGACAAACTTCATGGGGCAATAGCTCAGTTGGTTAGAGCAACGGACTCATAACCCGTCGGTCCCTGGTTCAAGTCCAGGTTGCCCCATTTCTATAAGCACCTCATTTATCTATGGATAGACCAACTTAAGCTTGCACAAAAACCAAGTTCAAGTTTAAATTTGGCCTCCATGGTGCAATGGCGGTGCATTGAAAAACAATCTAGCCAGCGCCATCCAACCAAACCCTTAACCCATAGGTTGGAACAAGGCATCTATTTATAATCGCAAAAACAAAAACGGCACCACTGTCTGGCGCGCCGTTATCCGCATCAAAGGCTACCCCACAGTCTGCAAATCTTGTGACCGCAAGCAAGAAGCAGAAGACTGGGCCCAAGAGACCGAACGGCAAATCAAGTTCGGCAAATTCAACTTCGACCAATACAAAAACCTCCACACCTTCGAAGAACTCGTCAACCGCTATATCCAAGACAGCATTCTTGATCATCACCGATCTGCCGATGACACCCGTCGTCACCTCAACTATTGGAAGTCCCGACTCGGTTCCTATGCGATCATCCACATCAATACTGAACTTCTCAGCAAAGAGCGCCAACAACTCTCAGAAACTCCCACCGACAAAGGAACGAAACGCGCAACTGCAACCACCAATCGCTACATGTCCTCACTCTCTTCCCTTCTCAGCTATGCTTCGACTCACCTCAATTGGCTCAGTGAAAACCCCGCCCTTCGTCTGAAAAAGCTCAAAGAAAACCGAGGGCGAGATCGAGTCTTATCCGAGGACGAAATCACCCGTCTACTATCTGCTGCTAAAGAGAGTAAATCCCCCTACCTCTACTGCATCATTCTGCTCTCCCTAACAACTGGAGCTAGACAAGGTGAACTTCTCAACCTCGACTGGAAAGACATCGACTTCGAAAATAAGCTCGCCTTTATCCGAGAGAGCAAAAATGGCCACCCACGAAGTATCGCACTTTGTCAACCCGTGCTTGAAGAGCTTCACTGCTTCCATCAAAACCGCAATCCCCAGAAACCCTTGGTCTTTGCGAGCAAAACAGTCTTTGGGCGCATCGACATTAAGAAAGCATGGCAAAACGCCCTCGCCCGCGCTGGGATCCACAACTGCCGTGCCCATGATATGCGTCACACTTTTTGTACGTATGCCGCAGCTAAAGGCGCATCCAATCTTCAGTTGGCAACGGCCACGGGCCACCGCACTTTAGCCATGTTAATGCACTATACCCACATGGATGTCCAAGTCACTAAAGAGTTTAGTAACCAGATCTCAGAACAGATCCTCAAAGGAGAAAAAGTATGACTCTACAGTATCAGGAAACCGGCCTTGAGCCACAGGTAGAAAACCTTGTTGGAGAGCTTCGAGGAATGATTGATGAGGCCCGCTCTTCAATCGCTTCTACGATCAATTCGACCCTCACCATGTTGTATTGGCATGTGGGGACTAGAATCCAAAAGGAAATTTTGAAAGGAGAACGAGCAGAGTATGGTCGTTCAATTGTCGCCACAGTGTCGCGACAATTGACAAACGATTACGGCAAGGGATTCTCGGAGAAAAGCATCCGTAGAATGATCCAATTTGGGGAAATTTTCTCCGAGGAACCAATTGTCGCAGCGCTGATGCGACAATTGAGTTGGACCCATTTCACCGTGCTAATTCCCATTAAAGATACTATCAAAAGAGATTTTTATGCAGAGATGTGTCGAATAGAGAGATGGAATGTCCGGACCCTCCAAAAAAAGATTGATTCAATGCTGTTTGAGCGCACAGCTCTCTCAAAAAAACCAGTAGAAGTCGCTCGCCATGAGGTAGAGACCTTACGCAAAGAGGATCGTCTCACTCCTGATCTCGTCTTCCGTGATCCCTATGTCTTAGAGTTCTTAAACCTCAATGATCGTTACCTAGAAAAAGACCTCGAAGATGCGATTATGCGAGAATTGGAGCAATTCCTTCTTGAGCTAGGAACGGGATTTAGCTTCCTTGCCCGCCAAAAGAGGATCACCATCGACGATGAGAATTTCCATCTTGATCTACTCTTCTTCCACCGTGACCTAAAACGACTGGTTGCAATAGAACTCAAACTAGGAGATTTCAAACCTGACCACAAGGGGCAAATGGAACTCTACCTACGATGGCTAGACAAACATGAGCGACGCACTGGAGAAGAGTCTCCTATCGGCCTTATTCTCTGCGCAGGCAAAAAGCAGGAACGTATCGAACTTCTCGAACTTGACCAGTCCGGCATCCATGTTGCAGAATACCTCACAGTGCTTCCCTCGAAGGAAATTCTTCGAGAGAAGTTGCTTAAAGCCATTGAACATGCTCGTAAACGATTAGATGACTCTTCGGAAAACTAGTAAAAGGAGCGGAATGAAAAAAAAGAACCCCTGATTCATTTGAAGAGCTTGAACATGCTTTGGCATCACTTCTTGAAAGAGTCAAAAATTATTGTATGAAACATGTGAAAGCAGGACAACCGTCTGGAGTCTGTGCAATAAGCCCTAAAAAAGACTCGATCGGCCCGCCTTCAGAGGAAATCAAGGCTGAGTTAATGAAACGAGCCACAAAGCATTTTCAGTTGACTTCAGCTGAAGGCTTTTACTTTCAATATTGGACTCCACCACTTTCACCGAAAAGCGAAGCTTACCAAACCTTACCTAACCAACTGATTGTTAGTAAGATCATTCTATATCTTTTATTGGAAAACGGATACCCCTAAATGTAAAAATGAATTGCTTTTTTTAGAGAGTTGCCAATATACTGAGCGCATGATATACTGTGCACTATGGACTAGTTCATGATAAAGATAACCAAAACGCCCGAATTTGACGAGTGGCTCACAAAACTGCAGATCAAAGAGCAGGCCCAGGTAGAAGCTCGGCTCTACAGAATAGAAGCTTTTGGACACTTTGGAGATGTAAAGCCTCTGCAGGGTTCTGAATACCCACTGTTTGAGTTGAGATGGAAGAATGGTTGGCGCGTTTATTTTTACAGGGAAGGAAAAACTAGCATAAGATTGTTATTAGGAGGAAAGAAAAATGACCAAAAAAAAGACATCAAAAAAGCAGGAGTTCTGCTTCGAAGATATGCCTATCTTAAAGAGTAAGAAAAAGGCATCTGCAAAGCATAGACCTAGTG
>JAAKFB010000060.1 GCA_011065235.1 Chlamydiota bacterium
TGCAACCTGTCTTTTTCAACCCACGAGTGGGAGTGTTCTTTATGATGGAAAACATTATCAAGAATATACAAGAAATACACTAAACCGCTCCATTGCTCTCGTCGATCAAATCGTGCAACTCTTTCCAGGAACGATTCGAGAAAACCTCACTTTGTGGAATCCCCAAATCCCTGATGAGGAAATCATCAAAGCGGCCAAAATTGCATGCATCGATGAGGAAATTGTTTGCCTGGCTGATGGGTATTACTCACAAGTTGCGGAAGACGGAAATAATTTCAGTGGAGGACAGCGTCAACGCCTCGAAATCGCCCGAGCTATCTTGAAAAAACCCACATTTCTCATCCTCGACGAAGCGACGAATTCTCTAGATGCCATAACCGAAGCAAACCTCCTAGCCAACATCCGCTCCCTAGGTATTTCTACCATTCTCATCTCCCACCGTTTGAATATATTTAAGAATTGCGATCGTATCCTTGTTTTTGAAGAAGGAGCCATCGCTCAAGATGGGACACATGAACAACTCTCTAAAATCGAAGGACTTTATAAAAAGCTCTTAGAATTTGAGATACAGAAAAAATTATGACTGAAAAAGATATAGAAGATTCTCTTAGTGAGCTTGCTAAAGTCATTTCAAACAAAAGGCAAGTTGAACTCTTAATGACATCGGATAAAACAGATCTTGCGCATATCTGTGCCTTAATTGGACAGGCAGCGGGATTTGAGCTCAACCCCAGGAGTTTAAAAGAAGCGACCCTTGAAGAGATCTGCAAAAAAAGTGATTTGCATTATCGCAAAATTTTTCTCCCCCAAAATTGGTGGGAAAAAGACCATGGACCTCTTATAGGATATTACCAAAATAAACCTGTAGCTCTCTTGTATGAAAAAAATCGCTATCTCATCGTCTCGCCAACTTTAAAGCAAAAACTTGCTGTCAATGCTCAAACAGGCGCAAAGATCCACCCAGATGCTTATATGCTCTATCCGCCTCTTCCTGAAAATATGGGAACCTTCCGGGCATTATTGCATGTTTTTTTCTATAATAAACTGCCAGACTATTTCTTTCTTGCAATTGCAGGTGCTCTAGCAACATGCGTCAGTTTCTTTTTCCCGCTTAGCAACAAAATTCTTTTCGATACTGTGATTCCTCTTTTTGATTTAACCCTGCTTGGACAAATCCTTTTAGGACTTATTATTGCAACCGCTGCATCTTCCATGTTTCTGCTTGCACGCTCATTCATCGGGTTAAGGCTCAATGCAAAAATCTCTCATCACCTCCAGCTCAGTATTTGGGATAGAATCCTCAAACTTCCGGTCAATTTTTTTAGAAAAATGGCCCGAGGAGATTTGATCCAAAGAACCTTAATCTTTGATACAATCCGTAGAACCCTTGGTCAACAAACCCTAATTGCGCTCTTTGATGGCCTATTTGTCAGTTTATATTTAATCGTTATGTTTATCTTTAGCTGGCGCCTCACCCTCGTAGGTCTTGGGATAGTGACTGTTGCCTCCCTGTTTTTCCTAGTGATCGCCAGTTTTAAAGTACGTTGGGATAAAGCGCTTTTGCAATCCAATGCCAAAATCAATGCTTTTCTCATCTCAATGATTACTGGAATTGACAAACTGCGTACTGCAGGAGCTGAAAATCAAGTCTTTGCAAGATGGGCAAAATACTATTCAGAAAACCAACGCATTACCTTGAAAAGCCAATTCTTTGAAGCGATGGCAAAAACAGCCAATCAATCCCTCTCTCTTCTTTCTTCCCTCTTGATCTTTGCTATAGTGATTTGGATGCGCTTTGAAGACCCCACTGTCATGACAATCGGGGAGTATTTAGCTTTTATCGCCGCATATGTTCCTTTCTCCCTAGCAATTTTCGAAGTACTCAACTCAGGCATTTCTCTCATTTCGCTCATTCCCTTTTGGCAAAGAGTACAGCCCCTATTGAAAACCCCTTTGGAAACGACTAAAGAAAAACAGCCCTCGGGTCCTATCAGTGGCAAAATCACAATCCAAAACCTCCATTTCCGCTATAGTGAAAACGCCCCTTTCATCTTCAAAGAGTTGAACTTAGAGATCGATGCGGGAGCACTCATTGCCATTGTTGGTCCTTCTGGGTCTGGAAAATCCACGCTATGCCGCTTGCTTGTTGGATTTGAAATACCCGAGAAAGGGAGTATTCAATTCGATGATAGGGATTCTAAGGAACTCATTCCTAATGAGTTACGTCAGCAAATCTCCTTTGTGATGCAACAGAGGGCCATTTTCGCAGGAACCTTATATGAAAACATCCTCTGTGATGGCCACTACAGCTACGAGGAAGTGGAAACAGCCCTTCGATTGACTACCTTTGACCGAGACATTAAACAGTTTCCAGCCGGCCTACAAACCATCCTTCCGAGTGGAGGAGGACTCCTATCGGGAGGAGAAAGGCAAAAATTGCTCCTTTCACGCGCACTTATTCGCCAGCCTAAAATCCTGATCCTCGATGAAGGTATGAATTCCCTTCAAAGCACAACACAAGCAGAGATCATCAAAGCCGTTAAGTCCTTGAAAATGACACGTATACTAGCCACACATCAACTCAATATTCTCACCGCAGTTGATCAAATTTTCTTGTTTGAAAAAGACAACATCGTGGCCAAGGGAACATTTGATGAATTGATCAAAACCAATCGCAATTTCAGCCAACTCATAGAAGCTCAGTCTGTAACGAAGTAATGTCTATTACTTTTTTTAATAAAAAAATATCTTACAAATTAATTCTATATTTGTTAAATTAAAATAACAAAGGGAAATAATTCCCTGTTTTTCAAATCTAAGGAGATATAATCATGGCTAAACGAAAAGCAACAGCTTCAACTCGACGTAAAGCTCGCGGTGGAACACACGATGAACCTCATGGAGCAATTGTCCAAAAAACACTTTTAGGTTCAGGAGGTAAAGGAACAATTACAATTCAAACACCAGGAGGATTAATTTTAAAAATTGCTCAAGGTGAAGGAGTAATAGGCCTCTAACCTCTCAGAGGATAGTTTTTTTCATTTTTTGGCGAGTTAATTGTATTTTAACTCGCCTTATTTTAAGGATTTTATGAAAAAAAAGAAAACAACAAAAAAATTAAAACACTTAGAGTACGAAGGAAACACGATTAGTGAAACAAAAAAATATGTCCTCATAAAAACCCGCAATGGAGTCAAAATTAAAATTCTAAAACGATAAAAAGTCTAATCCGATTCTTTCTTTTTCTTTTCTGGATACTTGACTCGCAGATGCCCGGTGATAGAGAGAGTTTTGACGAGTGTCTTTTTCACGATGCCCAGCTCCTCAAAGGTCAGCTGACACTCATCGAGTTGGTTATCGTCTGATTTTTCTCGCACGAGCTTATCGACCATTTCATTGAGAGCCTCTTCGCTGATCTCATCGAGAGAACGGGAAGCAGCCTCCACAGTGTCTGATAACATAATGATCGCAGATTCTTTCGTATGCGGCTTGGGGCCTGGGTAGCGGAAGAGTTTCTCATCGACGGCTTCTTCACCCATTTGCTCCACCTGCTTGTGGTAGAAGAAATACACCAGGGTCGTGCCGTGGTGCTCACGGATGATATCAATGAAGCTCTGAGGAATTTTGTGCTTGCGCGCTAGCGCCTCCCCTTCTGGAACATGCGCAATGATCACCTGGGTCGATTCAAGTGGCGTGAGGAGCTGGTGGATGTTGAATCCTCCGAGCTGGTTCTCGGTGAAGTAGTGGGGATTGAAAAGCTTTCCGATGTCGTGGTAAAGCGTAGCGACGCGGCAGAAAAGCCCATTGGCTCCGATAGCTCTTGCGGCAGATTCGGCCAAGTTGCCGACAACGAGGCAGTGCTGATAGGTTCCCGGCGCTTCGACGCTCAAGCGACGGAGGAGCTCGTTGTTGGGATCCATATACTCCATCAGCGTCATGTCGGTCATCACGTGGAAAATCGATTCTAAAAGAGGAAGAAGACCAATGACAAGGACGGCGATCACAGTGATGAAAACCAGAGAGCTGACCAAGTCCTCTAAAAGATGGGTAGGGAGGAAAATATTTTGCGCTAAATTGAACGCAATGATTACAGGGACACACGAGAGCCATACTTTTGCAAGGACCGAAAAGACCTCTTTGCGCTTGTGCATGTTACGTGCAAAGAGGATGGTCACCCACGAGGCAATCAAATTGAGGACCAAAAACCGGTCGTGATCGATCGCAAGGGTCACTCCGATGACAATCGCCAAAAAGGCCGATCCAAAGAGAGCCACTTCTCCGCCAACGAGAGCAAAAATTAATATCGAAGCAAAGGGAACGATGATCGGGTAGCGGAAAATATCGATGAGGTAAATCGCTTTATTGACGAGCAAATATTCCGATACTTTGGAAAAAATGAGCGTCAAGATGATGATCGTCACCAGAAGCGTCATTTTTTGCAGAGAATTGAGGATTTTGGGATGGTTGATGCGGAAGTAAATGACACTCAAAATGGTGAACAAAAGTGAGAGGAGAAGACTTCCCAAAATGGTGCGCGGAGCAAAGAGATTCCTCTCTTTTGCGATCGCTTCTTTCATCCCTTGCAACATCGCGAGATGGCGTGAGCTGACCCGTTCTCCGGGATCGACAATATGTTCTCCCGCATTGACCAGCGTGTACTGATCGGGAACTTTATCCTGAACAACGCGCCGAAGAGTTCTTTCAGCTGCGGGATCCGATTGCAAAGACCACGATTGATTTTCAAAAGCATCTAAGATGAAATTCGCAGATTCTGTGCTGAAATGGCCCGCAACAAAGACTTTTTCTCGAATCTGCTTCCAAAAAGATTTTGGCAATTTTGCAGCTTCCTGGAGGTTTTCAGGAGTATACGCGTAATAATTCTCCGTGGGAACGCCATAGTCTTTCATCTTTTGCAATGTACGAGAATTGGTGAAATGTGCTTGAGAAAGAGCATCTTCTAATTGATCGGCTCCTCGATAGAGCTCATCAAATGTCGCCTGCTTCAACTGATCCCGCCAGTCTTGCCTTGTGAGCAAATAATTCTCAAAATCCATCCGGATTTGGTGCAGCTGTTTTTCGCTGATCCGAAAAATCGTCCCAATGTCCCGCACCGACTGCTGCTTGATCACAACAGTGGCTTCTTCATCGGGAAATTCAAAATCAACCTGAGCGATGATATAGCGCTCGGCAATCGATCCTTGTTCTAAAGTTTCGATGCGCACTTCGCGGAAATGCAAGAAAAGGGCAAGAGCGACAAAAAAAAGAATGGCAACAGTGAGCCGCTTTCCGAAATAGCCTTCACCAAGCCATTCCTTCCAATGAAGTTTTTTACTTTCGTCTTTCTTTTTGCCCTTCATAACCCTGATTCAAAGACCCTTATGGCCGAGTAAGCATACCAGACCTAGGGAAAAAAGATCCATTCCTTTATAATTAAACCTAATATGCAAAAATATCAAATCATTCCTAGAAAATTTCGCCCCTCACGCTTTTCTCAAGTGGCAGGGCACGAGGCAATCCTTGTCACGCTACGGAACGCCCTCGCCCAAAACCGCCTTGGACAGGCCTATCTTTTTTGCGGTGCGCGCGGCTGTGGAAAAACCACCCTCGCCCGCCTTCTTGCCAAAGCGCTCAATTGCATCGGTCTCGATGAGAATCAAGAACCCTGCAATGCATGCACAAGTTGCCAGGAAATTGCCGAAGGGCGCAGTCTCGACGTCCTTGAAATCGATGGCGCATCGAATCGCGGCATCGACGACATCCGCCAGATCAATGAAACCGTCGGTTATGCTCCCAACAAAGGACCATACAAAATCTACATCATCGACGAAGTCCATATGCTCACAAAAGAGGCCTTTAATGCCCTCTTAAAAACACTCGAAGAGCCTCCGCAAAATGTGAAATTCTTCTTTGCAACTACAGAGCCCCATAAAGTTCCCGCTACCATCATCAGTCGCTGTCAGCGCTTCAACCTCGGACGGATCCCTGAGCAACACCTCACCCTCAAACTCAAACGGATTTGCACCGAACTTAACATTGATGCCAGCGAAGATGCCCTCATACAAATTGCTCGCCTCTCCGAAGGATCATTGCGCGACGCAGAATCGCTTCTCGACCAGCTCATCTGCTTTGGCAAAACCCCCATCACCCTCGATCTCACACGTGAGATCTTTGGCCTCATCTCCAATGAACACCTCGCCGAGCTCGATGAAGCGATCCAAACCGAAAACCTCGATGCTGCCATCGCCTTCGCACAAAAACTCTATGAATCGGGCAAAGATATCGGCGCAACCGTCGATAGCTTCCTCGAACACTATCGCACTCACCTTCTCACCCCCCGCACCTATACTAAAGACCAGTGCCTCACAATTCTCGATATCCTTATGCAGTGGCAACAGCACATGCTCAAAACTCCATTCAAACGGATCCACTTAGAGATGCTGCTGCTCAATCTGGTACGCAGCGCAAAACGCCTTCCCCTTGACAACCTCGTACAGCGCCTTCTCGAGCTTGAAAAAAGACAACCTCCAGTCGTCACGGCACCAGCACCTAAGCCAGCTCCACCAGTAGAGCCGCCCAAAATAGTAGAAGAAAAAAAACCCGAGCCATCCAAGGACGACACCCACTCCAGCCACTACGATACACTGATCCGTTTTGCTGCAGTCGAATTGGAAGGCATCGTTAATCAGGAGATATAAAAATGGGAAGTGGATTTTCCAAAATGAAGAAACAAGCGCGCATGATGCAAGAGCAATATGGCAAAATGCGTGAAGAGATGCAAAAAAAAGAACTCGTTGGCACAAGTGGCAACGGCCTCGTCACCATCACACTTGATGGAGAGCGCAACATGAAAGGGATCAAGATCAAGCCCGAATGTGTCGATCCAGAAGATGTTGAAGGACTCGAAGACCTCATCCGAGCTGCCTATGAAGATGCCGCCGCCAAAGTCGATGCAGAATCTGGCGAGGGCGATATGATGTCTTCCCTGCCATTTTCACTCTAATCCGATTTTCGTAAATCATTCCTCTGCAGCAGCAACTCCTAGCAATCTTTTTCATCTTCAGGAGAAAGAGAGGCGAGTTAGTTGTTGTTGTTGTTGTTAAGACCAAGAGCCTCCACAATATCAGATAATTGGCCGGTTTGATTTGAAATTGTGCTGTTTGGGTTGTTTTGAAGATAAAGCAGCTGCAGCTGAGTCAATTGACCGATTTCTCTTGGAATTGTTGTGATTTGGTTGTCATTAAGATAAAGCTTCTGCAGCTGACTCAATTGACCGATTTCTCTTGGTATTATTATGATTTGGTTATTGGAAAGAGCAAGCACCTCTAGTTGAGTCAACTGAGCGATTTCTCTTGGTATTATTGTGATTTGGTTATTGGAAAGAGCAAGCACCTCTAGTTGACTCAATTGACCGATTTCTCTTGGTATTATTATGATTTGGTTATTGGAAAGAGCAAGCACCTCTAGTTGAGTCAACTGAGCGATTTCTCTTGGTATTATTGTGATTTGGTTATTGGAAAGATCAAGCGCCTCTAGTTGAGTCAACTGAGTGATTTCTATTGGAATTGTTTTGATTTGCTTGTTTGCAAGGGAAAGCTTAGTTATTTGAACAAGTGACTTTTCATGTTGCACGCACCATAGATTGAATTCCAAAGCTACGATTCTGTCTTGAAATGTGGATAATTGATCTAGTCCAGAGACTGACTGGCTGATTACTTCCGCTAACGTTTTCCATACAATTAGAGTATCGCAGGCTTCGGGATAGTTTTGAAGTTGATTTATCTCATGGATTGAAGATGCTTGGGATTCTTCTGAGATGTTTCCGAAATATCT
Source organism: Chlamydiota bacterium (assembly GCA_011065235.1). Taxonomy (GTDB): domain Bacteria; phylum Chlamydiota; class Chlamydiia; order Chlamydiales; family Rhabdochlamydiaceae; genus Sacchariniichlamydia. Next base: position 7,831 of record JAAKFB010000060.1, read on the forward strand.
TGTTCTTGAGTTTGAGTTTGTAATATTTTCCATAGTATACCTATATTTGTGGGTTTTTTATTAGTTTGATTATAGGAAATTTTGAATTAAAAGTCAATTAAATATATATTAATATATCTATAATTAATTGAATTTAAGTAGCTCATTTTCAATTAATTAGGATGAAAAATCTCTTCTAATTTAAGGTCCTCTTTTTGCCTGTGGTGACAGTATAGTGTATCGCCACCATTTCAATGAACACAAAATTGTCTTATTTTCTCATACTTCCTGAGCATTCTTCCAGTTTTGTTGGGCTTCATAAGGACTGAGATATCCTAACTTTTCCAAAATCCAGCTCTCGTTGTAATTGCGAATAAATGTAGCTACTGCAGCCTCAAATTCCTCTATGGTTTGATGTATGCGCCCATGAACTACCTGCTCTTTGAATGTCCTATAAAACCGTTCCACAACTCCGTTTATTTCTAGCTCTCCAATCAGACTAAAACTTGGAGAAATGCCTCAATACTTCATCTGATTACGATAATCTACAGAGGTGAACTGAGGGCCATGATCAGGTCTTAGTAACAAATCCTTGATGGAGAGCGCAACATGAAAGGGATCAAGATCAAGCCCGAATGTGTCGATCCAGAAGATGTTGAAGGGCTCGAAGACCTCATCCGCGCTGCCTATGAGGATGGCTGCTGCCAAGGTCGATGCTGAATTCGGCGAGGACGATATGATGTCTCCCCTGCCATTTTCATTCTAGGAAGAAACTAGGGATTTTCTCTATAACGACATTTCCAGAAATTTTTTCAAACATATCCACCAACTTTTTTGGTTATATTACCAAATAATTTGGTTATGTAAAATCTTAGACAATTTGGAAATCGGATTTCCAAATTGTCCAAAAATTCTCTTGTAGAAAGCTATTTGACTGTAATTCTCATCCGTGCTTGAATTTAAAACTTCACAAGCAACTCAGGTCAGTCGAATGCGCGCTCTAATTCACTCGCTACTTCTCGTTACAACCCCGTCCCTTCTTCTATACTCGCACGAGCCTCTTCCAAAAGTATCTGAGCAGAACATCAATATAGAAGAGAACCACTCTCTTTTAACTTACGATACAGTTATGAATCTCCTCGATGATCTCGACTCAGGGGAACTTGAAGAAAGATGCACCTCAGAAGATTTGGAGCGTATTAATGACTTTCTCATCCATCTAGCACAAGAAGGTGATATTTCTGATGAGTCCTCAGATTTAGAAAATGACATTGCGGCACTGCTTCATCAAAACGACAGTTATTTCGAATTTGCTTTCACTTCTGGCAATGAAGACTACATCGTGATCACAGAC
>JAAKFB010000061.1 GCA_011065235.1 Chlamydiota bacterium
GCCCTATGTCCGCTTCAAACAAGATCCTGTCCGGATGCTGCGTCTATTGAAATTTCAAGCCCGCTTTGGCTTAGAAGTAGATCCCGATGCCCATATTGCTCTTGTGGAATGCCGAGAAGAGATCATCAAGAGCTCTTCTGCACGTGTTTTAGAAGAAATGCTCCGGATGCTCGAGTCGGGAGCTTCAAAACCTTTCATTGAACTGTTGTTCCAGCATGGGCTCTTGAGTCATCTCTTACCTGAATTGGCTCATTTCATTGAAAAGGAAAAAGATGGTGCCGACATCTACTCTTTTTTGCACGAGATCGATATTATTTTCCAAGACACGATGACTGACAATTTAGAGCGACCGATCCTGCTCAGTTCATTGGTTTTTCCCTTATTGGAAAAACGGATTGACACCCATTTTTTGATGCGGGATCAAATCCCCCATTTGGGGCAAATCCAACAACATACCCGCCACCTACTCGATGAATTTCAGGGATTTCTTCTTATCCCCCGTCGCATCCGCATCTGCATGCATAATATTCTCCTCGGGCAATACCGCCTAACGCCTGTCCACAAAAAGAAAACGAAAAGACGTCGTATCCCCCGCGATAGCGATTTTCATTTAGCTCTAAAATTTTTGAATCTGCGCACCTGTCTGGAACCGGGTCTAAAAAGCATCTACGAGGAATGGCACCGCCTTTTCATGACGTTGGACGAAGAAGAGAGAAAACCTGCTAAGAGCCTCCGTCGAAAACCTCGAAGAAGAAAAAGAGCAACCCCAAAAGAATGATGGAAGTTTTACAGCTCACCCCCGAGATCGAAGTGGCCCATATCGGCCCTCCTCTAGAGCAAGGGCATCTACCTGCTGTCATCTATTTTGGACTCTCCGGCCAAGAGAGCCTCGCCACCGATCCCTACAATCAACCCGCTCTCTACCTGGCCAAGCATCCGATCCGAGTGTTTTCCTTTGATCTTCCCGCCCATGGCCCCAATCTCAATGCCATCGATGCGATTGGCGTTTGGGAAAAACAATTCAATGAGGGGATCGATCCCTTCACCCCTTTTATCGATCAAGTAGACTTTGCACTCAAAGAACTCATTTCCAGAAGACTCATTGTCCGCGAAAAAATTGGCCTCATGGGTTTATCCCGCGGCTGTCTCATCGCCTCACTTTTCGCTGCAAAATCTGACGCTATCCGTGCAATGGTCGGATTTGCACCGATGACACAGCTCTCTTTTGCCAAAAGTCTCAATGTGGAAAATCACGTGGAAAATCTTTGCGATCTCACACTCCGCTTTTACATTGGCAACCGCGATATCCGCGTTGGGACCGATAAATGCTTCGATCTCGTTCAAAAACTTAGCAATGCCGCCTTTGAAAAAGGGATCCGCTCCCCTCCCGTTGAAATGATCGTGGGCCCTTCCATTGGTCATCAAGGCCATGGAACTTCCAAAGAAACCTTCGTAGCGGGTGCCGACTGGCTCGGGCGAAAATTGGGGGCTATCCGATGACTTCGATATTTCTTTTCGCCGGTGAAACTAGCGGTGATCTCCATGGAGAAAAACTCATTCTTTCTCTCAAAAACCAATTCCCCCAAGCACGCCTCTTTGGCGTGGGCGGGCCCAAAATGCGCGCCGCCGGACTGGAATGCATTTTGCCCATGGAAAAATTTCAGGTCATGGGATTTGTCGATGTTTTTTTTGCTCTTCCCCGCCTGATACGGCAGTTTTTTCGTTTGCGCAAAACCCTTCTCAAAGAAAAACCCGATGTGGTCCTCTTCATCGACTATCCGGGCTTCAATCTCGCCTTGGCAAAAAGCCTCTACAAGCGCGCTTTTCCCGGAAAAATCTGCCATTACATCTGCCCATCTGTCTGGGCTTGGGGAAAGAAGCGTATTCCTAAAATGGAAAACATCCTAGACCAACTCTTCGTGATTTTCCCTTTTGAAACCAACCTCTTCAATCCCCAAAAACTGCCCGTTCATTATGTGGGACACCCCCTCGTGCATCGAATCGCTGCAGATTCCTCCACTCCCATCGATATCCATCCCCAATATCGTGTCGTCGCCCTCTTTCCAGGTAGCCGTGAAAAAGAACTCTTGCGCAATTTCCCCATGCAGCTACGCGTCGCGAAAAATCTTTTGAACAAATATCCCGACCTGTTTTTCGTTGTCTCAGTCGCAGAGCCCTCCTTTTCGCGCAAACTCGACGAGATGTTGCGCATGCAAGGGTTCCATGCAAGAGATCGCATTCTATTTATCGAATCGTCTCAAAACGCGTCTCTCATGAAGCGGAGCACTCTTGCAATTGCGAAATCGGGGACCAATAACCTCGAGCTCGCTCTTTTTCAAGTCCCCACCGTTGTGACCTATGGGATCAGCCCGCTCGACCTTTTCATCGCAAAAAACATCCTCCGGATCCGCCTTCCCCACTACTGCATCGTCAATATCATCGCGGAAAAGCGGATTTTCCCTGAACTCATTGGCCCACACTTCACCGAAAAGACCCTTTTTTCCCATGCGGATCGCCTGCTCGGCTCACCCCAAGCACTACAAGAATGTAGAGAAAAATGCCGTGAAATGGGTAAACTGTTAGAAAATAAACATCCCGAGCAAGAGATTGCAAAAACAATAAAAAGTTTAATTTCACAATGAGCCTAAAAGTCTATATTGATCGCCTCAAAAATGATGACACCGAGCAGATTTCCGAAGTCGTCAAGCCCGATTTCCTCGATCTTCGAGAAGAAGGACTTGCCTTTCGGAGCGATGTTGTAGTTTCTGGACAAGCCTATCTCGTAAAAAATCACTTGATGTTAGACCTCAAGATCAAAGCCAAAGCCCAAATACCCTGCTCGATTTGCAATGAAACCACCGAGATTGTGATTACAATCGACGATTTCACCCACACAGTCGATCTCTGCGAAGTCAAATCGGCCATCTACGACTTTACCGAAGAAGTGCGCAACCATATCCTCCTAAAAATCCCCCCATTCGTCGAATGCCAGGAGGGAAATTGTCCGCACAGAAAAAATGTAACTAAATATTTTAAAAATACTTCTCAAGACACGTATTCCCCTTTTTCCGAATTATAATCATAGAGTGGTAAAAAAAGGGCAAAACCGCTATGATTACTTATCTTTGATAAAAGGAGTCATTCATCATGGCAGTACCACGTACGCGCACATCCGTTTCCCGCAGAAATAACCGCCGCTCACACCACGCAAAAAAGCCCAAAAATGTTGGAAAATGCTCCAATTGTAGCGGCTCTTGCCTACCACATAAACTCTGCATGCACTGCGGATTTTATTCAGGGCGGCTGGTGATTCATGAGAAAAAAGACGCTGAGTAAGCAAGATTTACACCGTCCCCGGATCGGGATCGATCTCCTCGGGTGTGATACCCCAGGGGAAGAACTTCTTCGAGCTCTCGTGAAGCTCAAAATTGATGAAGAACATCCCCCAATTTTAACTTTTTTTGCGACAAAACAAATCTTTGACAACGTCGTCACTCCCGAAGAGATGCATTGTCATGTGGTCACAGAAGAAATCACGATGGGAGAGGATCCCCTCACCGCCGTGCGCCACAAAAAAAACTCTTCCCTCGCCATTGGCATTGATATGCTCAAAAGCTATGATCTCGATGCCTTCATCACAGCTGGCAACACAGGGGCGCTTCTGGCCAAAGCCAAGTTGACCCTCCCGATGCTTCCCAATATTGACCGCCCTGCTCTCATGACCCTTATCCCCACCAAGCTCGAGCCCGTTGCTGTTCTCGATGTGGGCGCCAATGTCCACGTCAAAGCTCAAAATCTTCTTCAATTTGCTCTAATGGGAATCGCCTATCAAAAAACCCGCGGGATCTCTAATCCCACCGTTGGCCTCCTCAACATTGGAGAGGAGAAGCAGAAGGGAACGCCTGAGCTGCGCAAGGCCTATGAAATCCTCCAAACCCTCAATGAAGACGCCCCTCTCGATGCCCCCGTCTTCATCGGCAATATCGAAGGCCGCGACGTCTTCCATGGAAACATCGACGTTCTGATCACTGATGGCTTTACAGGAAATGTCTTCTTAAAGACCGCTGAAGGGATCGCCAGCTTCGTTCTCGATCAGATGCAAAACCTAGGTCCGATTGAATCCCTCCCCGGGCTCAAATCGATCATCACCACGCTTCGCCACCGTCTGCATTATGCAGAACATCCCGGTGCGATTCTCTGTGGTGTGGATGGAATTGTGATGAAGTGTCATGGTGCCTCCACCCCTGAGGCGTTTATCAATAGCATCAAGGGGTCAAGTCGCCTGGTGAAAAATTTCTTCCTCGAAAAGATTAAATCTGAGCTTCAATCACCTTAACATATGCCAAAAGGTCTTCGAAGCTCTTCCACTGCCGCAGAAGCCTCAGAAATTGACTCTTGTAGAAGCTCGTAATTTTTCCATTTTTTAGGATAATTTATTTTCAGATCGTTTTCCGTTTGTGACCAATTTTTTTTTACTAGATCATGATGCCCAGCTATGAGACTACGCAGTTTCTGAGCGTCAGGATTATTCTTTACAAAATACTTACACCCATAGACCGCTCCTAGAATTGACACTGCAACCCCTGTTATACGAGTTACATTAGAGGGAGCATACAGTGATGCAATGATTCCTATAGACACTCCCAACAGAAGAATCCCCTTTTCTTTCGAAGTTAATCTGGGTTTTTTACAATTCATTACCTGGTTCCATGAGTTCTGAATCTTAGGATCATTGTAGACGGCGTTCAACTTGTTCGTAATAAAATCAGCATCCTGACCTTGGCTAACTGTAGGTATTATAATTCCCATTATTTTTTCTCCTTATTATTTTATATTTTATTTTAACGGTCGCCAAAAATGAGGCGAAGAACAACTGCTTTTGCAACTGTTGCTATAAGATCAGCAATTCCTGCACTTGCCGTTGTTAGCATAAATTTTCCGACTTCTTTTTGAAACTTGGCTGGATCATCTGAATGTTTCCAATAACATGCCAAAACGCCAATAAATGCATACGCACCGATAATGGCAAGGGCTACGCTCATCACAATAGCTGCGGTTGAAGTGGCGTTGATTGCCACAAGGGCTCCGATAGCGCCAACGGCAAGTGTTGCTCCCCCGTAGGGCTTAGCGGCGTCAAATGTTGTTAGTGCATGTGTTGTCATGGTTACCTCCTTGAAATATGAGATATTTTACCCTTTTAGGCTGCTTTTTTCAATGAAAATTTAATCCGACTCTTGTATGATGGAAGTTCGAACAAAATATTTGTTGACAGGCTATGAAAGAAATTTTAATTAACATCGAGTCCAAAGAGGTGCGCTGCGCCTTCCTGAATGAAGGTCAGCTACGAGACCTCATCGTAGAGAGGAAAAAGACCCGCCAAATTACTGGCAATGTCTATAGAGGCAAGGTCACCAATATCCTCCACAATATCCAATCGGCATTCATCGATATCAATGAGTCGGAAAACGGCTTTATCCATATCTCCGATATCTTGGAAAATACCCAGAAATTTCAAGATATGTTTGAAATGGATTTTGATATTGAAAGTAAAAAAAAGAGTAGCAAGCCCCCTAAAGAAACGGAAACGGATATAACAAAAATTTTGAAGGCTAACCAGCCCGTTTTGGTCCAGGTCGTCAAGGAGCCGATCGGAAGCAAAGGGGCGCGTCTCACCTCGAATCTGTCGATCGCGGGACGCTACTTGGTTTTACTGCCGAATACGTCCCATCGAGGGGTTTCACGGAAAATTGATGATCCTGCATCACGCGACCGGTTGAAAAAGCTGATCCGTGCCTTTGAAATGCCAGTGGACATGGGGCTGATTTGCCGCACATCAAGTGTCAATGCAACCGCAGAAATGCTCATCGATGAAGCGCATGATCTCTTAAAATCCTGGCAGCAGATCGTCAAAGATTTTCATAAGTCGAGCAAACCCACTTGTCTCTATGAGGAATCGGATTTGATGAAGCGCTGTCTCATGACGGCTGTCGACAAACAGTACGACCGGGTTTTGGTCGATGATTACAGCGTCTATCAAATTCTGAAAAAAATGTATCAAAAATATAGCGAGAACTGCGAGGTCAAGCTCGAGTTTTACCGCGACAAAACTCCCATGTTCGACCGGTTTAATGTCGAGCGGGAAATCGAGAAGGCTCTGCGCCGAAAAGTGTGGCTTCCATCTGGTGGTTATCTCTTTTTGGATAAGACAGAAGCGATGTACACCATCGATGTCAACTCGGGCAGAAGTTCACATCAGGCCGAACCTGGAGATGTTGAAGAAGCCCTCGTCCGGATCAATATGGAAGCGGCAGAAGAAATCGCCCGCCAAATGCGTTTGCGCAACATTGGAGGTCTTGTCATTTGTGACTTTATCGATATGCGCTCTCGCAAAAATCAACGGCGAGTTCTCGATCGCCTCAAAGAAGCGATGAAAGAAGACACCGCTAAATGCACGATCCTCGGGATGAGTGAATTTGGCCTCGTAGAAATGACGCGCCAGCGGAATCGCGAATCTCTTGCTCAGACGATGAATACGAACTGTCCTTACTGCATGGGAAGTGGCCAGATCCGCACCCATGAGAGTACTTCGATCGAGATTGAACGGTCATTAAAAAAACTGATCAACACAAGGCAGCAATTTGGTCTGAAACTCGTCTGTCATCCCCTTTTGGAAAATTATCTCAAAGGAGGAGATCGTGATTATTTGTCAAAGACGGCAGAAGAGCTCAATGCCCAACTCGATTTTGACACCCAAGATTCCTTACACCTAAACGAATTCGAATTCTATTCAACGATCAATGGTCAAAAACTGGAAGTCTAAAATTGCTCAGTATGTGGAGAGCGGAAAGCTTCCACAAAAAATTGCGTCTGTTCTCGAATCTTTCTATGAGAGCTACCTTGAAACGGTAGGCTCTGAAAAATCTATCGAACCTGTTTTCGTGGATTTCTTAGAGCGCGTCGCAGAGCAGTGCCCAGATCCCTATATTTTTGAGCCCTACCACGAAAGAATCCGCGCTCCTTTCGATTATTACGCATTTGGGATCCGTTTCTTACGTCCTCTTGTAGACAAAAGTGTTTCGAGCATTTTAGGCGAAGAGAGGCTCGAAGAAATCACCGGATATCTCAAACAAGACCACAATGTGGTTTTTTTAGCCAACCATCAAACGGAAGGAGACCCCTTAGCGATCTGTGTTCTTCTCGAAGAGCACCACCCAACACTTGGCGAAGAGATGATCTTTGTCGCAGGCGAGCGCGTCACCACCGATCCTCTTGCCATCCCCTTCAGCATGGGCCGCAATTTGCTCTGCATCTATTCCAAGCGTTACATCGATCATCCTCCTGAACAGAAGCATCAAAAACAGCTCCACAATAAAAAAACGATGCAACTGATGAGTGGTCTTCTCAAAAAAGGAGGAAAATGCATCTATGTCGCACCTAGCGGAGGGCGCGATCGTCGCAATGAGGAAGGTGTGGTTGAAATCGCCCCTTTTGATCCGCAGAGTATTGAAATGTTTTACCTGATGGCGAAAAAATCAAAGACGCCTACTCATTTTTATCCGATGGCTCTTGGGACCTACAAACTCCTCCCTCCTCCCGAAACGATTCAGGTCGAACTCGGAGAAAAACGCTCGATTAAACGAGCGGGTATTCACCTGGCAATTGGACCGGAAATCGATATGGAACACTTTCCTGGTTCAGATAATTCAGATAAACATGTTCGCAGAAAATCCCGTGCCGACTATATTTGGGAATTAGTTCATCAAGATTATGAACGATTCCCAAAGGGCATGTGATGAAAAAAATTTTCCTTCTTTTGATGTCAGCGGCAAGTTTATGCGCTGATTTTTCCACAGCTTTTGAAAAAGTTGACGATCGAGCTGAGCTTGAAATTCTCAGTCCTACTCTCGCTGAGAGAAAAACAGCAAAATTGCGTCTTTCTAATGGTCTGGAGGCTTATCTCATCTCCGACCCCGGTGTGGAGCAATCCGCAGCCGCGCTCGCTGTGGAAGCCGGTTCATGGAACGATTCTCTCGAATATCCCGGGATCGCCCACTTTCTTGAGCATATGCTCTTCATGGGAACAAAGGCCTACCCCAAAGAAGATGAGTTCATGCCTTACTGCAAAGAAAATGGTGGAAAAGTCAATGCTTACACCGCCTCAGATCGAACGCTCTTCATGTTTTCGGTCAACAACTCTGCATTTGAAGGGGCTCTCGACCGCTTTTCTCATTTTTTCATCGATCCTCTCTTTCTCACTTCAAGTATTGAGCGCGAATTGCATGCAGTCGACCAAGAACACGCCAAAAATATTGAAAATGATGGTTGGCGCCAATACATGATCTTCAAAGAGACGGGAAATTCCAATCACCCCAACGCAAAATTTTCCACAGGCAATGCCGATACACTAAGGGGAATCCCCCAAGATGCGATGCAAAAATGGTATAAAGACCATTATAGCGCGGATAAAATGCATCTCGTGATCCTCTCTCCTCTTCCCCTCGACGAATTGATCAGATTGACTACAGAGGATTTTTCTGCCGTAACCGAAAATGTCACTCCTCATGAGTTCATCAATGAAACCATGACCTCTGACAAACAACGGGGGCAGATGATCTACGTCAAGCCAATCAAGGATCTCAAAATCCTCTCTCTCACTTGGGAACTTCCCCCTCAGCTCGCCGAAGATAATGAAGTAAAAGCTGGTGAGCTACTCGCCTACATTTTGAAAAGTGGGAGCAAAAACAGTCTTTTGGGCTTGCTAAAACGCCAGCATCTCGCAACGGCAATTTCCGTCTCAGAAGATGCCTTCAGCAAAAAGAACAAACTTTTCTCCATTAATGTAGAACTCTCCGATAAAGGGATCGAGCAAATCGATCAAGTCATCTCCTATTGCTTCGAGAGTCTCGCGCGGCTGAAAAAAACGGGTGTCCCCCGCTACATTTTCAATGAAGTGCAGAGCATCGCCGAGCTGAAATATCAATATCAATCCCGCACAGAAGCATTTGAACTTGTCATGGAAACGGGACATACACTTGTAGATGAAGAGCTGGAAACTTTCACAAACAAAACCCTCATCCCCACCAAATACG
>JAAKFB010000062.1 GCA_011065235.1 Chlamydiota bacterium
GAATCAAATCACAACAATTCCACGTGAAATCAGCCAATTGACTAATCTGCAGGAGCTTTTTCTTCGAAACAATCCAATCACAACAATTCAAAGTGAAATCGGCTTATTGACTGGGCTGGAGGACCTTTTGCTTGACGACTACCCAATCACAACAATTCAAAAGCGCATCTATGACTGGAAGCAGCTGAAGGAGCATGCTCTTACTGACGAGCAAATAATAGTAATTAACACACAAATCACTCGATTGTCTCAGATATTGGTGCCGTGCTTTGAGAAAGAATCTGATGGCGGAAGCCCGTTGAATCTCGACTTTGCAACTTTTTGAGGCTGAAGGCCTTGAGATATTTTGCCCTGGGGCGTTCGACCGACGGTCGAACGCCCCAGGGCAAATAGACGAGGCAAGCAGCTTCAAAATTCAGGGCTCCGATTTTGGCAAAATTCCAATTCTTCAATTCAGATGTGTATAGGTGAACATTTACTCACATACACCCTCTAATAAGCATATTTATATAAAATTAATTTGATTAATTAATACAGTTTAATTAAATTAAAAATATAGGGAATTCTCTAATTACAGGAGTATATATATGACTAAACTATTTTTCAAACCAATCGCATTAGGCTTAGCTGCAGCTGCTTTAAGCCTAGGCGCCTCCGCTGATCTATCAGCTGGATGCGGTTCATGTGGATGTAATTCTTGCTGCAAACCATCTTGTGAGCGCAAATGCCCTCCCAAGCCTTGCCCACCTAAATGCAAATGCAAACGTTGCTGCCCTAAACCATCTTGTGGCTGTAATAGCTGTGGGTGTGGAAGCTCCTGCAACGGCAGAAACCGCTAATTAATTCTTTTTAGACTTAGTACGGTCAGATCGTCATGCATCGGAGACTCTCCTCCAAAGCGTTCAATCTCAGCAATGAGTTTGTCGATGAGAGCTTGGGGCTCTAGAGCATGAGAAGCTAGCAGAAATTCTAAAAGGCGACTCTTTGCGAAGAGTTCGCCTTTTTCATTGTGGGCTTCTGTCACTCCATCCGTATAGAGAAACAATAAGCTATCTGGAGAGAGAATCTTTGACTGGATGTCAAAGGATGCACTCTCCTGTACCCCAAAAGCGATCCCCTCTGCTGCCAATTCCTCGATCGTTCCATCCTCATGAATGAGGATCGCAGGGAAGTGCCCTGCCGAGCTATAGGTTAACTTACGGTCTTTTCTATGATAAATCCCTACCCAAGCGGTCACAAAATTGCCTGTATCGCCTGTATCGCGGCAAAACAGATCATTAGTCAGGCGCATCACCACACCTAAATCCTCTTCCGCAAGGGCATGACTCCTGAGCATACTGCGCACCATTAGAGAATAGAGACATGCCGAGATCCCCTTATCAGATCCATCGGCGATGACAATGAGCAAATGGTCGGGATCTGTGACAAACAGATCATAAAAATCTCCTGCCACCTCCTTTGCAGGGAGAAATCCACTACCCAAAGCTATTCCAGGAAACTGAGGGATTGTCTTTGGAAGGAGTTCCTTTTGCAAATCTTGACCCACCTGCAACTCTTTAGCCTTTTCCATATTGAAAAGAAGAGTTTCTAACATCTGGTTGAATTGCGTGCCCAAGGCATTGATTTCAAAACCAAAGCGGCTACTTTGATAGCGCCGATCGTAATCTTTTGCCCCAACCCCGTCCATCACATCAGAAAGCTGGCGTAGAGGGCGGGCCATCTGCCTGACGAGCCACCAGGCAATGCCTCCTCCTACGAGAAGAATGAGAGCCATGAAGAGGATAAGGTGATGGAAGAATTTCCCCCCTTCAAATTGGGCTATGTCAGCTGTGGGGATCGTCACCTGCAGATCAAACTCAGCATGAGGAATGGCTCTCTGAAGCACTAAATCTTTGCCGGGTTTCGATTTTTTTGAAGATTCGACAAAAGTCATCCCCAATGCATTTTCATTTTCACTGAGTCCCCAGATTTGCTCTTGGACCTTTTTCAAAAGAAAAATTTCTTTGTTTTTTGTCAGGGGATTTTCTGCAATAAAACTTAAAACTCGAGAATCAAATGCTTTTTTGAGCTTTTCTGGAAAAAAATTCTCCTTCCCAATGAGTTCTTTTTTATTGGAATCGAGACAGCGCAAATCTCGATCAAAGACAAAAATTGTCGAAAATCCCCGCATCTCTTCAAAACGCTTGGATAAATCCGTCTCATCCTTTGCAAGAATGGAAAAATTGATGAGTTCACAAGACCGAAGCGCCATCCACTCCTCGATAGCCTTGAGCTGTGATTTTCCCAATACTTCGAGCTCCACGCGGGCAGCATTTTGTTTGATTTTCCAATCATGATTCCAAAGCAGCCCCGCATAAATTAGGATAGGGATCCCAAGAAAAACTAACAGAATGAGAACAATTCTGCGAGCAAGCGAGCCATAAAACGTCTTTTTTGCCATACTTCTCACATGCTATCAAAAGAAATCAGCAGCCCGCAACACCCAATTGTAAAAACTTTTGTTAAATTGCGCACTTCCCGCAAGTTTCGCTATGAGCAAAAGCAAGTGGTCATAGCTGGAATTAAACAAGTCAGCGAAGCCCCCTCCTTAGATATTCTCCTCGTCCGGACAGGATTCTCCCACTCCTTAAAGGCGAATCAAATCTATTCCGTCTCTGAATCCCTTTTAAAAAAAGTGACGGGACTCGAATCTCCCGAACCTATGGCAGCAATCGTGGGCATGCCCGACTGGGCCTCCCTAAATGGAAAAAAGTGGATCTTGGGACTCGATGGAATCCAAGATCCTGGAAATCTCGGCACCTTGCTTCGCACCGCTCTTGCCCTTGGATGGGAAGGTGCTTTTATGACTGAAAACTGTGTCGATCCTTTCAATGAAAAAGCGCTCCGTGCCGCCAAAGGAGCCACTTTTCGTCTTCCTTTGAGAATGGATACTGAAAAAAAACTCTGCCTTTTTGCAAAAGACTACCAGACGTGGATCGCTGATCCCCATGGAAAATCTTTAAATGAAATTTCTTCTCAAAAAAATGGATTCCTCATCCTGGGCAATGAGGCACAAGGTGTTTCTGAGACTCTCAAAGCGCAATTCAATGCCCTTTCGATTCCCATTGCAGATATCGAATCTCTAAATGTTGCTGCAGCAGGTGCTATTCTCATGTATAATCTGAAATCATGAAAGATCATCATTTCGATCAGGAGGAAGCCTTCCACGGGAAGGAGAAAAAGAACTACAAGAAAGAGAGAAAAATTCTTTCAAAGAAGGATCGCTCTCAATACAAAAAAACCGATCTCGAAAAACGGAAAAAACCCTCTCCTCCTACTGGTGAACACTTTAAACGCGGCCGTGTTTTGGCCATCATGGCCAATGGCATATTAGTGGATTTTGAGGACATTCTGTATACCTGTGCCCTGCGCGGTATTCTGAAAAAAGAGAATTTACGCATCAAAAATTTAATCGCGGTTGGTGATTTTGTCTTGTTTGAGCCGCAAGAAGATTTGAGCGGAAGTATTGCCTATGTAGAAGAGCGGCATTCCATTTTGTCGCGTGCAGAGCAAATTTCAAGAAGAAAAGAGCAACTCATTGCCGTCAATATCGACCAAGTCTTGATCACATCATCTGTTGTGATCCCCCCTTTGAAGCCCAATCTCATTGACCGGTATATCATTGCAGCGCTCAAAGGGAATATGGATCCCATTATTGTGATTAACAAAATCGATCTCCTTGTGGATTCAGAAAAAGAAAAAACTTTTTTTGATGAAGTTCTGACAATTTACCAGGCATTAGAAATTCCTCTCTATCCCGTTAGCACACTGACAGGAGAAGGAATGGAAGCCTTAAAAACTGCAATGCAGAAAAAATCTTCTGTCTTTTCCGGCCAATCGGGCACAGGAAAAACCTCCCTAATCAATGCGATTACAGGCTCAAACCTTCTCACAGGAGAAGTGATCTCCAAAACGCGCAAAGGCTCTCACACGACGACCCATACCCACCTTCTACCTATCGAAGAAGAAGGTTTTTGCGTCGACACTCCTGGAATCAAAAGTTTTGGAATGTGGGATTTAAAAAAAGAAGAAGTGCAGCACTATTTTTTTGAAATTGCAGATTATGCCACTTCATGCAAATTTCTCAACTGCTCTCATATGCAAGAGCCCGATTGTGCCGTACAAAAAGCTCTCGAAGATGGAGAAATTTCTCGCTTGCGTTTTGACTCTTATTGCGCTTTAATAGCGAGTTTAAAAGAAAAACCAATGAGATAAATTATGCCCGTTATCAAGTACATCGATGCGTTAGAAATTTTGGATTCACGTGGAAACCCCACCCTTCAAGTCACCGTAAAAACGGACACTGGAGCAGAAGGAACCGCGTCCGTACCTTCCGGGGCTTCAACTGGAGAGAACGAAGCTGTGGAACTGCGCGATAAAGATAAAAATCGCTATTTCGGTAAAGGAGTCACCAAATCTGTTGCCAATGTCATGGGCCCCTTGAGTGCCCTCCTAATCGGCAAAGATATTTTCGATCAGATTCACATCGACCAAGCTATGATTGAGGCTGATGGAACCCCCAATAAGTCGAAATTCGGAGCCAACTCCATTCTCGGAATCTCATTGGCAGCCGCAAAAGCTGCGGCAGACGAACTACAAATGCCCCTTTATCGCTATATTGGAGGACTTCACGCCCACGTCCTTCCCTGCCCAATGATGAATATCCTCAATGGCGGAGCCCATGCAGATAACATGCTCGATTTTCAAGAATTCATGATTCGTCCCATTGGCGCTCCTACATTCAAAGAAGCGGTTCGCTGGGGAGCAGAAATTTTCCATACGCTCAAATCCCTGCTTCAAGAGCAAGGACATGCCACATCCGTTGGAGATGAAGGAGGCTTCGCACCCAACCTCGATTCTAATGAAGCCGCCCTCGATTTCATTTTAAAAGCCATCGATAAAGCCGGTTTCAAGACCGATCAAGTGACTATTGCTCTCGACTGCGCGGCTTCCGAGTTTTACGATAAAGCGGAAGGGCGCTATGTCGAAATGAAGAAAAAGAAGAAAGGCGATACCTATAATGCCCGCACGGCAGAAGAGCAAGTTCTCTATCTCGCATCCCTTTGCGAAAAATATCCCATCGATTCCATTGAAGATGGCCTCGATGAAAACGACTGGGAAGGCTGGAAGGTCCTCACAGAACGACTCGGCGATACGGTTCAAATTGTTGGCGATGATCTCTTTGTCACCAACACGAAGTTTTTGAAAAAGGGAATCGAGCAAGGAATTGCCAATGCGATTCTGATCAAAGTGAATCAAATTGGAACCCTGACAGAAACGCTCGATACGATAGAACTTGCCAAGCAGAACGGTTATTCAACCGTAGTTTCCCACCGCTCTGGAGAGACCGCAGATTCGACCATTGCTGACATTGCAGTTGCGACGAATTCGGGACAGATCAAAACCGGATCGCTCTCACGCTCCGATCGCATCGCCAAATACAACCGACTCCTTGCCATCGAAGACAAGCTCCGCTCCTCTTCCATCTACTACAAGACTGGTAAATAGATTTAAGGCAATTTTGCCTTCCGATGAAAGAAGTTAATTCCGACTTATTAGGCCGAGCTCTGAAATAACTGATCGATTATTTCTTTCAATTAATACGTTCTTGGAAATCTGACCTGCTTGAATAGCGACTTCTTCCCATTCTCGAGAAAAATGCTTTAAAAAATAGTACTTTAATAAGGAGGATATCCCGCGTACTCGATGCATATGATATAAACTGTCTGGGCTACTGAACTCAATCTGTTCACCAAACCATTTTCCTAAAGGATGGCTAGTTCTATTTTTGTGTGGGCTATCTTGTCCAGGTATTCGGAAGTATTCCTGACCAAAAATTTCATCATAACAGTTAGCATTTATTAAATTTGCTACAAACAGTGACTTTCCCAGTAATAAGCTTAAGCGGTCCGATAATTCCCCTTCCTTTACGCTTGTACAAACAAGAATTCGCTGAGGTCGCTTACCGTCTTCTTGATCAAGATAAGCCACTTTCCATCGCCAGGGCAAACAATTTTTCCTCAACATTCCAGTAAATAAGGACCAGGCAGTATTGGAAATATGAAAATATAATCTCGGTTGAACTGTTATGGATTTATCTGTATTTCCGAAGAAAGAAAAGGTGATCTGACGACAAGTCCCTTTGTCGCCCATTAAAACGTCATTATAGCCACAAATTGTGCCGGATTCTCGGATATGTGTTTTGAATTGAGAAGAAGTTTCATCTCCGTAAATTTTCATAAGACCTCGCTAAATATGAAAACATTTTACCATAATCTCCAAAAATTCGCAAACCCGCAAGGTTTTGTATGCGTTCAGGGAGAAGGAGAGATAGAAATATTTTTTTTAATGGAATGACCTCCCATGGAACCTTGAACCTATCCTAATAAATATTTTAGGGAGATCCTTTGGAAAATTTATTAATTCAACTTGTCCCCTATCGCTATTTTGGACGCGAGCGAGGAGCACCCTTCCCAAACAGGGAAGGGTGACGAGGAGGAGTGATTTGGCAAAACCTCAGCCAGTCCAAATTCACAACAGCTGACGGAGCGTAGTATACACTACCTGAAGAATATCAAAGTATGCTGAGGTTCTGAGCTTCATCTACTAACCGTTTTATAATTCTCTCAAAATTTAGTCTCGTTAGTTTGCCAAATGGATCTTGTGTTTCTAGCCTGTGCCACTCAATAGGAGCAGCGTTTTCAGTCCAATCACGCATGTTTTTTTGAAAAGTTTTAAACCATTTGGGGTAATTCAGCGATAAAAAATTGAACTCAATAATTGACTTTTCTGAAAAATTCTCGAGTTGCGTGGCTACGTACCAAATCCCATAAAGATCCTTATGCATTTTTGATTTGCTTTTACGTTTTGGGAAAGTGAGCCCCTTATGAAACATCCATGCAGCGGGAGAAACAACCATTCCTGCTTTTCCGGAGTGAGTTTGAAATTGGATAGTCTTTTCCAAACTCAAAGTTAAATAACTTAAGGGTTGAGCAACCACACCGCCAATGAGAACATTTTTGTTTTTGTTCTTACGGACATCAGAGTGTGTCAAAAATTCAATTTCTATTTCTAAATTGTTAATTTCTTTCACGTATGCTTCTACAGGGGGATGATCATGATTTCTAAAGACATGTTTAAAACCAGCTTCAAGAAGATATTTTGAGATGTTTTTTTGAGGTGTTTCTGGGATCTTTCGAGGAATGAGCGAATCAATATCCTGTGTGCCAACTGGAGGGTTTCCTGATTTTTGATCTGTTAAGTAGAGTCGATAAATGATGGGAGCGTAACCGCCGCCGATGATGATGTGTTTATTCCAGGGGCCGATTGAGCTTAAAAAATCCGAAATTATTTCGTCTTGGTCCGATGTCATTTTGTCGCCTTGTAAATGCGTTTCAAACTGGGAATACGCTTTGCCATAAATTCTGCTTGCTCTTGGCCTCGCAAAGGAAAGTGGTAGAGATCAAGATAGGCTAGAAGGATAGGGGAGGTTCTTATAGGTTTTCCTAAGTTTATGTCCTGATTTAGTAAGCTCTTATAATATGGTTTTATTAATAAAACTTCATACCCTCTTTCTTGAGGCTCTAATTGGAGGATTTCTTCAAGTTTTGGTCTAATAGAGGGTTCTAGCATGTATAGCTCAAGAGTCTGAAGGTTTGTGTTCTTGCATCCATGGGCTTCAGCGGCAGAATGGAGAGCGAATGCAACGTTTGATTTTAGTTTAGATTTTTCCAATGCTTTTAGAATTTCTGTTCTTTCTGAAAACCCTGAATGGTAAGTCCACATTCTGCATTTCTTTATGATGCTATAATGTTCCATCCAGCTTTTGAGGAGCAGGTGTGGTTTTTGGATATAAAACCTCTTTGCGGTCCTCACTCCTTCAGTTTGAAGAAAGCCGTTTAAGACTAATATCTCGAAAACTCTTTGAACAAGACCTACGCTGACATCACAATTTTTTGCCACTTCTCTCAATGAAAAGCTATTCTTTTCAATCCCCACTTTTAAAAGCCAATCCAGCACGATAGATGATTTGTCAGCGTAAATATTTCTTTCCGTGACAAGCTCATTTGAACCGATTAAAAAACGACCACGCATAGCACTGTTCACTCTATTCCATTGTTCATTATAATACACTGTTCAATATTTAGTGAACAGTGCTTCGGGGGAAATTTTCAAAAATTTGAAATCAGATATATTCAATCCACTATATATCAGTTAATTAAGGACTTTCTAGTCAAAAAATGGGATAAGGGACAAGTTGAATGGCACAGGGACGCTTCGCGATCCTAATTTCTCAGTGGTTTTATTCCCTGGACTGATTCTCCTTAGAGACATCGACCGCGGTCATTTTGAAGAGAGGCTGCACAGAGATGAAAGAGACGTGAGATTCAATCACCCCCATGGGGTGATCAAGAGTGAGTTCCCAAATATTCTGGGGGGACCCTCTAGGGAATTTATTATTCAACTTGTCCCCTATCGCTATTTTGGGCGCGAGCGAGCGGAAAAGATACAAGATTCTTGAGGAAGGGAAGGTGTAAATGCATCTTTCTGACGAGAGAAGCAAAGTAGATTTTTCGCGCAGCTAGCCCATAGAAGGAATAGGGGGCAAGTTGAATTACTAGGACAGGTTCATACGTCTTGCTTTTTCAATGAGATCTTCGGTGTATAAACCAACTCTTCCCAAAAGATGATGCTCTTGCAACCAATTTGTACGCGTTCACGGGGTGACGAGGGAAGACTAAAAACTACTTGACGATCACCTAAAAATAGGTGGAGCTGGCCCATTTTCAAGGCGAGCATAAAACAGCCTTGTCAGATAATCAAAGACATTTTCAGTCTGCTGCTTAAGGGTGCACACTACAGTCATGACACGTTCGCTAAATTTCATGCCCCACTCAGACTGGCTTCCATTCGACAGTTTTCTGGCAATAACAAAAGGGCGAAGTCCTCTTTCAGCAAGATTATTCGTCGGCTCGACCCCTTCCTGTTCTAAAAAAGTCCAAAGAGTCGAAAATCTA
>JAAKFB010000063.1 GCA_011065235.1 Chlamydiota bacterium
ATTTCTTCGCTTTCGTTCGGCACTTGCGTCTGTAGCAGTGCCTTTTGTCTCTTATCGGCCTTCACCGTGATGCTCTACTTGATCATGTACCTTTGGTTGCTTGGGGCTGACGTCCGCTTGAGATACAAAGACCCTAATAGAAAACGACCTTACAAAATTCCTGGGGGCTATTTTGGGATGTGGTGCGTGGCAGGCATTGGAATGCTCGGATCCCTCTTTGCCATTTTCGTTGGCTTTTTCCCACCGGTGCAATTGCCATTTAAATTAGAATTTTATGTGGGCTTTTTGGGAAGTGGAGTCATTTTAGCACTCATTTTACCGCAAATCATTTATGGGATGAGAAAACCCAGTTGGAAACGCAAAGCAAGAGAGCACTATAATGTTAAGTAAAAAAACAGAGACTTCAAAGTTAGATCCTGCAGAGAAAGGGCATGCGAGCACCTATAGTTCTCGTTTTTTCCGCGAACCCGTTCCCAAATACGAAATCCCCGAAAAGAGCATGCCG
The DNA here is from genome assembly GCA_011065235.1 of Chlamydiota bacterium. Classification (GTDB taxonomy): domain Bacteria; phylum Chlamydiota; class Chlamydiia; order Chlamydiales; family Rhabdochlamydiaceae; genus Sacchariniichlamydia. The sequence continues at coordinate 506 of JAAKFB010000063.1, forward strand.
GCAAATGCGGCCTATCAGCTGATCCATGATGAACTCAATATGGATTCAAATCCCTCACTCAATCTCGCGAGTTTTGTCACCACGTGGATGGAGCCAGAAGCAGAAAAACTCATGCACGAGAGCCTGCACAAAAACTTCATCGATCACGACGAATATCCTCAAACAGAAGTGATTCACAAGCGGTGTGTGAATATGCTTGCCCGCTTGTTCAACGTCCCAGAAGATTGCAATGCGATCGGCGCTGCCACGATCGGCTCTTCAGAGGCGATCATGCTTTGTCTATTAGCCCATAAGTGGAACTGGAAAAAACACCGCCGCAAGGAGGAGCATGCAACGCCAAACATCGTTTTTGGAGCGGAGGTGCATGTCTGCTGGGAGAAATTTGCACGTTATTTCGATGTGGAAATGCGGATCATTCCCATGGAAAAAGAGCGCTATACGATTTCCGTAGAGGAAGTGGAAAAAGCGATTGATGAAAACACCATTTGCGTCGGAGCCATTTTGGGAACGACCTATTCGGGCCAGGCTGATCCCATTGAAAAACTCAACGACCTTCTTCTCAAAATCAAAAAAGAGAAAGGTTGGGACATTCCTCTTCACATCGATGCAGCGAGTGGGGGATTTGTCGTGCCATTCACAGAGCCCGACTTCAAATGGGATTTTCGTCTCGAGCAGGTCAAATCAATCAATGTTTCAGGACATAAATTTGGGCTTGTCTATGCCGGTATCGGATGGATGATCTGGAAAGAAGAGAGCGAATTCCCCGAAGAGCTCATCTTCAAAGTCAATTATCTCGGTGGCTGGATGCCCACGTTCACCCTCAATTTTTCGTGCAATAGCGCCAATGTGATTGCTCAATATTACAATTTCTTGCGCCTTGGCAAAGATGGATATCGCAATATTATGCAAAACTGCTTGAAGAATGCCCAATATCTGGCCGAGCTCTTAGAAAAAAGTGGAAAATTCGAGATGATCAACCGTTCTCAAAAGCTTCCCATCGTTGCAGTGAGCTTGAAAAAGGAGATAAAGGCTTATAGCGTGTTTGACATTTCGAATAAGCTGCGCGAGAGGGGATGGGTGATGTCAGCGTACACAATGCCACCCAATGCAGAAGAAGTGGCACTCATGCGGGTAGTGGTCAAAGAGAACTTCTCCCATGACATGGCAGACATTCTTTATCAGGACATCCTCAACGCCTGCGAAAGTCTTGAAAAAACGTCTCAAGGGCCGACGGAGCCACCGCCCAAAGAAAATGGACGGCACCACCCGATTTGTTAGAGGATGCTTGCGGAAGGGATTCTTAGAATCCTAGCGTTAGGCGAACAGTCAGACCGTGGACTCCAAGGAGGCCGTGCGCATAGAGAGTTTCTTTCGAATCATCCACAAAAGTGAACTGTGTGCGAATTCTTTCATGAAGGTTGAACCAGATGTTGAACTCGTACCCGGCAAAGAGTTCGAAGCTCCAGCAATCGCAGGGGATTTGCCAAGAGGGACCGAGCAAAAACTGCGCATTCATTGTGAAGCGATGATCGTCGTATTTGCTATCAGATATAATGAGATTGTCGACACCAAAGGTCTGTTTTTCCTTGTTTTCATAAGTTCCAATCATGGTGGCAAAGGTCGTTTTGCCTGTGAGATAGAATTGACAACCCCAGAACCAATCAGCAGAAATTCCTAAACGGATTCCGCCTCCCCAGAAACACCAATCCTCGTTGATTCTATCAAAGCCGCCTGCATTGTTTTCCGCTTTCATTTTCCACTTTTGTTCAATAGCCGCAGCGGTCAACCCTCCAATCAAACGGAGACGCAAGTGGGGATTGGGATCAAAAACCCGGGCAACATTCAGATCGCCTACATGGTAGCGAAAATCGATATCACTCGAGGCTTTTTCAAAAGGCCCTTCAGTCGATGTGCGTCTTGTCGGGTAGATGAAACGGTCGAATTCTTCAGGATCAGTTGTGCTGTCGCTTCCATCAGTAGTCAGATAAGTGTATTGAGCTGTCGCTTGCCAAAATTTAGGACAGCAGTAATAAGAAAGTGCAACGCGAAATCCTGGGCGATAGTCGTAATTAGCTGTCTTGTAGTCGCCAATTGCAAACGTGTTAATTTCAGTGGTGGATTTGTTCATACGCACCGCATAATCCAGAGCATTTGTATCAACCGTCCAATACAAAAACTCTCCCTCCACAAACCACTGCGAACGCTCGACAAAGAGATGCTCACAACAAGATGGTTCTGGTTCGCACTGCTCGCACATCAATTCACGTGCGGATAGAGATAACGTAGTTAGAGTAGATAATGCCGCTGCGGCAAGAAGACTTGATTTCATGAGGAACCTCGCAAATATGTAAAAACCAACATTGTTGCGAAAGTGAAATTTTCAATGCAAGAGATTTCTGTAGAACAAATAGAGATCGGGACAGTCGCGCTGCAGTTTCCAGCTCAAGCTTTGCGTCATTTTTTCGAGATGTTCTTCCTGAGAAAAGCCATGCTGGCACTTTTCTAGTTGTCCGATATCAATGATAAACGGATCTTCGCCAAGCACTCCAAAATTTTTGTCGAGAATAGGATCTCGGTCGATATATCCCTTTCTATACAGGTTGGAATAAAGCTGAACAGTTTTACGAATAAGGGCTTTAGGATCTTGAGATTTTTCCAATGCGGGAAAAAAAGGATCACCGCATTTTTGGACGACAAAAGCCATCTCATCTAATGCAAGGGTATGGGATACACCCAGTGCATCGATTAAGGAAATGTTTCCCAAATTCTGTGTGGGTTTTAAATGGGCGTAAACAACGCCTGTTTCTTCTTGAAGATCTTCATAGGCCCCCTTGTATCCTGTGAGTGTTTTTGTGAAAAGTATCAGACTTGAAAGATTGCCTTTTAAGCTACGGCGCATGACGTAGCGGGGAAGACGGACCAATTTAATCACCCATTTTTGGTCTTCGCTTACAAAAACAAAGCTCTGCTTGCCCTTCGTCAAATAAGTGAAGGGTTGATCAAAAATTGTATCGAGATTTCCCGCAGGAGATGTTTCGAATTGAGGGCAGCGGGACCAATTGGGGAGGATGTATTTGGGGCAAAAACTCCCATTTTGCTTCAAGAAATGGCGATCTAATCGAGAAAAAATGCAAATGGAAAAAATAAGAATAGGGACAAAATACTTCATGGACTTCTCAGTTTAGAGAGGCCCCATGTTTTTAGGCTACTGTCACATCTACTTTCAGAGGTTTGTGGCCTTTGTTCTTAGGCAGGGTTAGCCTTAAGATCCCGTCCTTGGAGACCGCCTCTACTTTGCTATCGAGATCAATTTCATTTGAAAGGGGGATCTCGTAACAATAACACTGGGATCCCTTCATGTGATATTTCACATTCTCCCTCTCATTTTGATTTTTCCCGCAAATTTGCAGCTGACGTTTTTTTTGGTCGATGGTGACCTCGACCTCCTCGGGCTTGGTGCCAGGTAGTGGGGCATCGATGTAGAGTCTCTCTTCATCCTCCGAGATCGATAAACCCTCTGTGGATTTTTGGCAACTCGGCCCGCTACAGCACCCGCTAAAAGCGTTGCAGAATTCGTCTAGATCTTCAAAAATATTAGGTAAATGTCTTCTTCTCATGGTGTCCTCCTTGCCCTTCCCAGGGCTTATGAACTTCATCATAGGTGAAAGAGAGGATTTAAATCTAGCACTTGCGGCATTTGATTGCTAATATTCCAGATAATCACTTTAGTATTAGGGGCTTAAAAATATTAGCAATCTACATTGAAGACTGCTAGTTTTCAGGATATAATACTTGGACAAGTCGCGATTTCCGATATTGTCTATCGGTATTTTTTTGAATAAAGAAACATCGAAAGGCTGCTGAGCATCATGCTCACGCCGCCCAGTAGAATGACGGTGCTTGCCCTCGTGAAAGTGAGGAGATTGAGCTCAAGTCCTGGTAAAATCTTTGCGATCGCCAAAGTTGCGCCGAAAATCCCCATGATCCATCCTTGACGATTGGAGTCAACAGAGCGGGAAAAGGCGGTCATCATCATTGAAAAGGCGATCATGTCAAAGCCCGCAGCTAAGAGTGAAAAAATGAGCACGGAAACATGGGTTTGCACAATCCCGACAAAGATTAAAAAGACTCCCGTCAGAAAAAGGGTTATGGTTCCAATAACTCCTTCTTTAAACATTTTTATGAAAAATTTGAGGCTGATCCAAATGGCGAGAGCAAAGCTGACCCCAATGGCGGCATTGAACATCCCGAGTTGCCATGCTTGGTAGCCAAATTGGACAGCCATGCGGACTTGAATGAGCTGATAGAAGGTAGCAAAACCGACTTGCATTAGAAAGAATGTCCCTCCCATCCAAAGGACCCGTTTGTTTTCAAATGCCTCGAGAAAGATTTTGATGGGGCGGAAGAGGTCGATTTTCTTTTTTTCTTGGGGATAATGAGTCTCTTCAAATCTCCAAGTGAGCCAAATGGCATTGAGAAAGGCCAGTCCTGCGGTAAAATAGAAAGGGGTAGAGAAATTGAACATTGCAGAGATCTTTGGATCTGCAAAGAAACCTCCTATGACGGGACCTAAAATGATCCCAATGCTCAGAACAAAGGTCATGATACTGAAATTGCGCTTTTTCTCATCTTCGCTGCTCATATCGGCAATAGCTGCTTGAGCTGTCGGTTGCGAACCTGCAAAAACTCCCGATGCGGCTCGACCCAAAAAGAGGAGGAAAAGGCTATTGATCTGTGTGCCGATTCCCATGGACATGAAGGAGAGGAAGAGTCCAAAAATCGCAATCATGAGGACGCGTTTGCGCCCGATTCGGTCGGAGAGATCGCTAAGTAGGGAAGCTCCAAAAAACATAGCGAGCGGAAAGAGGAGATAGCCGAGTCCAAGGTAGAAATTGCGCAAAGCCAATGTCGATCCCACAGGGAGAATGGGATGTGTGGGGTTGGTAAAAATGAGGGTCATGATCGGATAGACAAGGCCATACCCGATACTGTCTATGATGATGACAAGCCAAATAGGACCAAATCTTTTCAAATGCCGTCCTCCAGAAAACGAATTGCCCTTTCTTCTGACCAGTAAGTACCAATGACACGGTCTTTGATGAAGCCTTGATGGCCGCCGTCGTAAGGATTCTCGAAAAACACGTCATCACTTTTATGGCACTCTTCGTAAGGGAAACATGAGGGGTGCAAAAAAGGATCGTTGAGGGCATTGACGATGAGAGTGGGTACTTCAATTTTGGGAATACTGTATTTGCTGCTGCATGCGAGATAGTAGTGAGAAGCATCTCTGTATCCGCACAGAGGAGCGGTGATGAGATTGTCAAAATCAAAAAAATTTTGAATTTTGTCAAAGTTCACATTGGAAAAAAGCCCTGGATGGATCTTGGCTTTGCGGATCATTTTTTCTTTAAGGGTATTGAGAAAGCGGTTTAGATAGAAACGATTGATTCCATGAGAAAGACTGCGTGCACACGCGTAGAGGTCACAGGGGACAGAAAAAACGCATGCCTTTGTGAGTTGCCGAGGAAGGTCTTGTTTGTAATCTTCGAGGTATTTAAGAGATATGTTTCCCCCGAGGCTGAAACCGAGGAGGCAGATTTGCTTGTATTTTTTAGTTTTGCAAGCGTGGGTGACAACAGCATCTAGGTCCTCTGTGCTCCCCCCATTATAGAAGCGGACAGTATGGTTGAGTTCTTCTCCACAGCCGCGCAAATTCCAAGAGAGAGTGTCCCAGCCCCGTGCATTGAGTTCCTTGACCATTCCGAGTACGTAGGCTTGGGTTGTACATCCCTCGAGCCCGTGTGAAATAATCGCGAGTTTTTTGCCGTCAACCCGTGACCAATCGAGATCGAGAAAATCTTCATCATCAGTGGAAATCCGCTCACGTAAGTAATGGACGCCGGTTACTTTGCGGAAAAGAGAGGGGATAATGGTCTGGGCATGTTTTCCCCCAATCCAAAGAGGGGCTTTATACTTGGAGCTAATAATCGGCATAAATCATGCACTATATTCATTTTCTTCAATCGGAACTGCGTTGAAAATTCCCTCAAAAGGTTTGAGGGCTTTGTCAACGGCTTTTCCCGGTGAGTCGAATAGGATTCCCTTAATCATATTGTTCAAATTTTGCTGCGTGAAAACTTCTTTAAGCATTTGCCCTAAGATGCTGCTCATGAGCTGGTCGGTAGGGAAGCCCCCTTCACTGCTGATGTTGGTCAACTCAATCCGTTTGATGACTGGAAGCTTGCGAATACTCCCTCCATCCCCTTTGAATAGGAGTTCTGTGCGGATATTGGTGAAAACGAGCTTTTTGATGAGGACGGTTTTTCCCCCTTCTTTGTTGAGATCGGCACTTTGCTCGTAGTTTTTCATGATTTTAGTCCAATTCCCATCTGTGCTTGTGGGGGAGTCGAATTCAAGTCCTAAATAGATATCCTCGACATCGACCTCTTCAATGACGATGTGATCTGTGAGATAAGTGGTAAGAGGGGCGTGGATTTCAATTTGTTTTGCAGAGAATGATTTTGGAAGGGAATATCCCTTGATATTGCCGATTTCGATTTGATTGATGTCAATTCTGGAAGGGCGCAGATCCATGGAATCAATCGAGACAGTGACTCCCAATTTTTTGGAGAGGTTGTTTGCAAGCATATCGGGGATGCGTGACCATCCGAGGAAAAATAGGACGATTAGAGCGACGATGATGATGATAAAAATGGTAAATCCGCGCATAGGGCCTCCGATTCTCTCTTTCCCTGACCATACTGAAAAGAACGCTATTGATCAAGTTTAACCACAGAGAGAGGAAGGAGCACAGAGGTTTTTGTGGTATTTGCTCGCGCAAATTCCACAAAAAGACCTATCGATATTGTCTTCGACAATATCGAATTAAAAAAGGAAAAGTTTTTAATACGGCGCTTCGCGTCATTGAGCTGACTAACGCTTTGCCAAATCGGATCCTACACGAGAGCGCCCCGTGTGAAACACTGTGGCGCCTCGCACGGACCAATTTTGCTGTGCGCTAGCAGCCGCGGGCTACTCGAGCATAAAAAAGAGCCCTTTTTTATGTCGCTCGCAGGACCATTTTATTTGAATGGTCTGCAACGGCAGTTGCAGTCGGCGGCTGCTATGGCAATGGAAAATTGCCCCGTTTGATGTGAGGACAGTACGAATGTACGGCGACGCGAAAGAGGGGGGATTTGCCGCAGCCAGAGTCAGCTCAAGACACGAAGTGCTGCTTTTTTACTTATTGCTTCGATATTTTCGAAAAAAATATCGAGAGTTCTTTTGGGGAATTTGCGTTAGCAAATACTACAAAAAAAAGGCGCTCCTTAAAGAAGCACCTTTTTTTATGAGATTGAAAATGTGGGATTAATAACCGCCCATTCCACCCATGCTAGGAGCGGCAGCAGCTGCTGCTGGGTGCTCCTCTTTTTGGTCTGTAATGAGGGCTTCTGTAGTGAGAAGAAGCGCCGCAATCGAAGAGGAAAGCTGGATGCAAAGACGGACGACCTTTGTTGGGTCGACAATTCCGGCTTTGATCATATCGCCATAAACATCGTTTTGGGCATCCCATCCCTCGTTTTCTTTCATTTGCATGACTTTTTGGACGATGATCGATCCTTCTTTGCCAGAGTTTTCCGCGATTTGACGCAGAGGATAGCTCAAGGCTTTCATCAGGATTTCGACACCGATTTTCTCGTCGCTAGAGAGTGTCTCAGCAAGTTTTTCCATAGCGGGAAGACAGCGAAGAAGTGCAACGCCTCCACCAGGAAGGATTCCCTCTTCAATAGCCGCACGCGTAGCATGCAATGCATCGTCGACGCGGTCTTTTTTCTCTTTCATTTCAACCTCTGTAGCAGCTCCGACGCGGATGATGCCAACACCACCTGCAAGACGTGCTAAGCGCTCTTGAAGTTTTTCTTTGTCATAATCTGAAGTGCTTTCTTCGATCTGACGTTTGATCAGAGCAATCCGGTCTCGGATCTCTTCTTTTTCCCCTTTGCCTTCGATGAGAGTGGTCTCTTCTTTGTTGATGATGACCTTTTTCACGTTTCCGAGCATGTCAAGGGTGATGCCGTCGAGTTTAAGACCGAGCTCTTCGCTGATAAACTGACCACCTGTGAGTGTCGCAATGTCTTCGAGCATCGCTTTGCGGCGATCGCCAAAGCCAGGGGCTTTCACGGCGCAGACTTTCAGACCTGCACGGATCCGGTTGACCACTAGTGTGGCAAGCGCTTCGCCTTCGATATCTTCAGCAATGATCAGAAGGGGACGGCCACTTTCCGCTGCCGCTTGTAAGATCGGCAGAAAATCCTTCATTGCAGAAATCTTTTTCTCATAGATGAGAACGAGAGCATCTTCGAGGCCGCGATGGGCTCGGACTCCACATGCCGCAGGCACTGCCGGAGAAACCAGATGGACGCCTTGCAGTCGTCCACGTGGTCGAAACCGACTCCGGACGCGTGGGTGATCTCCCCGTTGCGGGCGACGACGCGCCACCGAAACTGATTGGCCGCGT
>JAAKFB010000064.1 GCA_011065235.1 Chlamydiota bacterium
GGAAAAAAGCCTCGAAGAAGCTGCAGCGATCGTCAAAAAGCACAAAGCCGCTTTTGCTGCAGGCAAAAACCCTTGGACTTTCGAATCTCTCAGCGCAAGACTCGAAGAGAGCTTCATCGCAGCCCAAGAAAGTGGCTCCAAAATACAAACTCTTTATTTCGATGGGCGCAATCCCTACGTCAAGGAACTCTCCATCGACTGGAGCGGGGCAACTCTCGACTTGACCCTCTTTTCCGACTTCAACTCCCTAAAAGAACAATTCCTTGCTGAAAAAAGGCATTTCTTAAAAGAGCAGGCCGACCAATTTCTCTACAATGAAATCGCACAAGATTCTCGAGTCTCTGGTGAGCAAATCAAGCCTCGTGGAGATGGTTTTCAGGTTAAATTAAACCGCCTTGAAGGCAGTAACAGCTTCCTGGCTCTTCGCCTATCTCAAATTGCTGCGGCCCGCTCTAAAGAGATTGAGCAAATGCTCCGCACCCACTGGAACCCCAAACATCCCGATTTGAAAGAAGACGCTTTTCCGATCTGGAACTATGAAGAGTACTTAAAAGTCCCTGCTTTCGAACGCAAGTTGGGCTTGCTCATCTATGCCCCTGCGATGCAATCGGAAATGCCCAAGCACGATTTGCATAGTAGCTCCATTTACGTCATTGCAAAAGGGCTCGACAAGATTCTACAAAAAATTCAGGCCGCTCCGAATTCAGAAGATGCCAAGCTCTTTTCTCAAGATTTTAACGCACTAAAAGACCTCTTGCAGCAAAACGGCATGTTTGGCTATCCCGGCAGTACCCTTCCTTCTAATGACCTCGCCTCCCACTTTATCTTTGAAGCCGAAGACTTCTCCCTCCCCGTTCTCAAAGCTACACGGGAAGATTTCACGACAAGCGGCACAAAACGCTATGCCATTTTAGAATTTACCGATTTTCAACAACGTCTTCTCACGCAGAACAAAATTGACAACGAAATTCACGAAAATCTCCTGAAGTGGCGCGACGATTTCCGTGGTGCTCAACTCGAGCTCGGCGGAACAACCTCCTACGACATTCCAAAACCGACGCACAACGTTCTTTTCGACAATCTCAAACTCAGCTGCAAAAAATATTTCCGTGGAGATGACCGGAAAATTCTCCATTGGGGTCTAGACCTCTCTGGAGGAAAAACCGTTCAAATTGAACTGCGCGACCAAAACAACCGCCTTGTCACAAGCGACGAAGACATCAAACAAGGAATCGATGAGCTATATGAGCGGGTCAACAAAATGGGTGTTTCTGAAGTCAGCATCAGACGCGAGGGCAACTTCATCACGCTCGATTTTCCCGGATCTCAAGGTCTTTCTGCAAAAGACCTCATCAAAGCCTCCACGATGTATTTTCACATTGCGAATGAGAAGTTCAATGAGCGCAACCCCAATTTGGCCGAAGCGTCCAATCAATTCCTCCAAGATATTTGGAATGAAGCGGTCGTAACGGGGAGAAAAGCCCCCGAAGAAATCAATCAGATAGCATGGCGCCATCTTCACGGCGACTCACTAGATTCCGAAGTGATTCAGCCCCGTAGTGAGGCCGCGCGCACCTTATACGAAAATGGACTGCGCCTTGCGAGCCCAGCTGAGCATACAACCGGAAATCTCTTCAATGATGGCCTCTCTGAAATTGCCCTCCTCCGCGGAGATGATTTCACCCAATGGCACGGTAAAACCCATCCCCTCATGGTCGTCTTCAACCATTTTGCCGTCGAAGGTGCCAGCTTGAAAAATGTCCAAGCCGGCTACGACCAAAACAAAGGAAATTTCCTCAACTTTGAAATTAAGGGAAAGGAAACACTCAAATCAGGCGAAAAAATCAACCCACGAGAAGATCTTTTTTCTTGGACCTCGCAATTTTCTAAAGACAAGATTTCTGGAACTCCGAATGCATCCTTCTCCAGCAATGAAGGCTGGCGCATGGCTGTTCTTCTCAATGGAACCATCATCACTGCACCAACCTTGAGCTATCCAATTCGCGACGGAGGCGTCATTGAAGGGAGCTTCACCCAGCGCGAAGTCAATCAACTGGAAGCCGATTTAAAAGCCGGATCTCTCTCTTTTGCACCTCGCATCCTCTCTGAGAAAAACGTCAGTCCTGAACTCGGTGCAAAAGAGCGCAATTTCGGAATCATGGCCATGGGAATTGCACTCCTTCTCGTCGTCATCTGCATGGTAGCCTACTACCGTTTTGGAGGGATCATCGCCTCCGTTGCGGTCATTGTCAATCTGCTCATCATGTGGGCAGCGCTGCAGAATCTAGGAGCCACCCTGACCCTGGCGTCCATTGCAGGGGCCATTTTAACCCTCGGAATGGCGGTCGATGCCAATGTCCTCGTCTTTGAAAGAATCCGAGAAGAATTTGCCGCTTCTGGCAGGCTCGCTTTTTCTGTTCGTACTGGATACCAAAAAGCATTCTCCGCAATTGTGGATTCAAACGTCACGACCATTATTGCCGCTTTGGTCCTCCTCCAGTTCGACTCGGGGCCAATCAAAGGATTTGCGGTCACCCTTATTATCGGGATCGCCTCTTCAATGTTTACAGCTCTCTTCATGACCCGCTTCTTCTTCATCGGATGGGTTCAAAACCCCAAACATACCAAGCTCAACATGGCTCAGTTCATCAAGGCTGTGAAGTTTAACTTCCTCAAGTATTCGAAGTTGGCATTCATCATTTCTGGGGTCATCATTTTAGTTGGGGGATACCTCTTTGTTCAGCAGCGCAACACCATCATGGGCATGGATTTCACCGGTGGTTATTCGCTCAACTTGGAACTCGAGCAAAAGAATGGCTTCAACTATCGCGACGCAGTGGAAAAAGCCCTGATTGCGCATGGGGCACATACGCAAGACTTCCAGGTGCGCCAATTGACACCGCAAAACAACATTCGCCTCTTTTTAAGTAAGAGTATGCAGACAGAGGGGAAACCCTTTTTCGGAATGCCCCTCCAAAATGAAGCGAAAAATCTCAAGCTTGCCTATGAGGCTAATCCACGCATTAATTGGGTGGTAAACAGCTTGCAAAGCGCTGGTCTGACACTCTCTCCCGACAGTTTGATTACTCTAGAACAAAACTGGAGCGAAATTAGCGGTCAGCTCTCCGACTCCATGCGCAATAGTGCCCTCATCGGCCTTGCCATTGCCATTCTCTGCATCCTGGTGTACATCACTGTGCGCTTTGAATTTAAATATGCCATCTCCGCAACCATGTGCTTGGCCCATGATATTGCCATTACACTAGCGTTTATCGCCATCTTGAGCTTTTTCGGTCTTCCGATGCAGATTGATCTCAATACAGTTGCCGCTCTGATGACAATCGTCGGATATTCTCTCAACGACACGATCATTGTCTTCGACCGGATTCGAGAAGATTTGCGTTTAATGCGCAAATCGTCTTTTGTAGAGATTATCAATCATGCATTAAATGTAACACTAAGTCGCACAACTATGACTTCAGGAACCACACTTCTTGTTCTTCTTCCCCTTGTGATTCTCGGCGGAAGTACAATTTTTGCCTTCTCCTTGGTCATGATTGTCGGCGTCGTTTTTGGGACATTGTCCTCACTCTTTATTGCCGCACCGCTACTCAATGCTTTCCACGCGCGGCAAACACAAAAAGAAAAAACGACTCCAGAAATTGTGCGCTAGATAAAGTTTTTTGATAAACAAAAGAGGAAACCACATTGCGACTCCAACATATTCGTTTCGCTAAGGGACTTTCTCTGAATTACTTTCGCCGCCAAGAGCCTAGATTTTTTTCTAGGAGAATACTCTGGAAAGCGAAGCAAACTCAAATGGAGTTTGTGAAGCTTGAAGAGATTCTCATAGGGAAAAAGATGACTCTTATTGGTGGTGGAATGAATTCAGAGAAGGTCTCTAAGTTCCATCCGGAAAAATTTGGCATCGCTAAAGATCCACGGTGCAATGGGATTTCTTCAAGGTATAATGAACCATGCAAACAACAGAGAAGGACGATGAGTCTCTATGGATATATCCGCAGATAGATTCTGAATGGAATCAATCCATTATCAATGAATTGAGCATCCACCCCGTCATGGCGCAAGTTCTCGTTTCGCGTGGATTTACAAATTTTGATCAGATTCACGATTTTCTCTACGCCAAACTTCCTCATTTGCAGGACCCCAATCTTTTCCCCGAGATGGAAAAGGCAGTTGAACGCGTTTTACTCGCTCTTAAAAATAAAGAAACCGTTTTGATCTACGGCGATAACGATGTCGATGGGATCACAGGCGCCACTCTACTCACTGAATTTCTCAACTACATCGGATGCAAAGCGCTGGCATATATTCCCAACCGCACATCCCTAAATCAGAGCCTCATGCTCGACGCCCTCGACTATGCGGTCACACATAAATGCAAACTCCTCATCACCGTCGATTGCGGCATCTCGGCTGCTGAAGAAATCGAGCTTGCCGTCAAGAAAAATGTCGATGTTATCGTCACAGATCACCATGAACCCACTGACCAGCTCCCCCACTGCGTAGCGACCCTCAATCCCAAACTCAAAGGAAGCACTTATCCCAATCGCGATCTCACTGGGGTTGGAGTGGCCTTCAAACTCGCACATGGAATCACCAATCATCTCATCATCAACGGTGAAATGAGCCCGAGCAAAATCGATCTCAAGCGTTATCTCGATCTCGTTGCACTTGGAACGATCGCCGATATGGGTTCCCTTCTCGGCGAAAATCGCATTCTCGTCCGTTATGGACTGAGTCAAATGCGCCATGCCAAGCGGATTGGCCTCACAAAACTCTTTGAAGTTTGCGAGGTCAACCCAACTGAAGTTACCCCCCTAGACATCGCTTCGAAGGTAGCCCCACGACTGAATAGTTTAGGTCGGATTGCCGATCCAAATAAAGGCGTCGAGCTTTTTCTCCTTCAAGATTCAACTCAAGCAGAGATTCTGGCAAAAGAGCTCGATCTCAACAATCTTGAAAGACAAAAAATTGAGCGCAAAGACTCCGAAGATGTCGAAAACTACATCCAGAAACATCCCCAAATCTTCCAACACAGAGCCCTGATTCTTTACTCCGATAAGTGGCACCCGGGCATCATTCCAATCATTACCGCTCGCATCGCCAAACAATACAACCGCCCTACCATCATCATTGCGATCGATAATGGTCTCGGCAAAGGCTCTATCCGCACCATTCCTGAGTTTCCCATTCTCCCAATACTTAGAGAAAATGCCGATCTTCTCGAGAATTTTGGGGGTCATGATTTCGCAGCAGGGCTCACCATCAAACACGAAAACATCGAACTCTTCAAAAAACGTTTCATTTCATCTGCTGATAAATCACTTGGTGAACAAGACATCCAATCCAAGCTACAACTCGACGCAAAAATTGAGTTCAACGAGCTCACCTTTGACTTCATGGAATCCCTCAATCTGCTCGAGCCCTTTGGAAATGAAAATCCCCCGCCGATTTTTTATGCCGATGCCAGACAAGCCTGGCCTCCCAAAATTGTCGGAAAGACGCATATGAAATTCTACCTAGAGCAAAACGATCGGATGTTAGAGGGAATTGGCTTCAATATGGCAAAACGCAGATCTCATCTGCTTAGGAAGAATCTTCTTTTGCGCGTCGCCTTCACGCCACAAATCAATAATTTTCTCAATAAATCGAGCATCCAGCTCCAGATCCGCGACTTCAAAGTCCTAGAAGATTAAACTCTCATAGTGCTTTGCAAGTCGGTAGCTGCGTTTTTTGTTTGAGAAGTCTACAATTTCCAAAAAACCCGACTCGACCCAATTTTTACAAAGTTGAGCACATGTTCTAGGCTTGAAGCCAAATAATGCTCCTATTTGGCGTGCTGTAACGATTTCATGTGAACGGAAGAGTTCCAACGCTATTCTCTGTTTGGGATCCAACTTACGTAAAAGCTCGCTTTGATCTTCTTCTCCATTTTTTCTTGCAAGTGCCATTTGATCAAGTACTTTGTCAAAAGAAGCCATCACCCCATTAATAAAATAATTCACCCAAGACGTAATATCAGCTTCTGCACGACCCATATAGTAATTATGAGAAGGTCCAACACTGATTGCTGAATAATAATCTTCTAAATTGCGAGCATAGTATTCTTCTAAAGAATATATTCCTTTAAGATTATATCCCCCTCGATGAAGAATCAAAGTGGTTAAAAGCCTAGCTGTTCGACCATTTCCATCATAATAGGGATGGATTGTCGCAAATTGATAATGCGCAATGGCAGCTACAATCATGCAAGGAACGTCATGGCTTTCATTGATCCATTTGACAAAACTCTCCATCAAATCTGGCACATCTTTTGCTTCTGGAGGCATGTAAACAATTTTTCTTGTTTGACTATCCTGAATCACATTTTGTCCATCCCTATAAGGAGATTTTTTTACTTTCAATCGACCATTGGACATGACAAGCGCATGCAGCTGCTTAATTAAAGGCTCTGTGAGCGCAGTTTTTTCCTTAGCCCATTTTTCAACTTGTTCCAAGGCAGCATAATATCCTTTAACTTCATGCTCATCCCGTTCCCTTCCTGGGAAGTGTTCATTCTGATGCAGAACTTTTTCAACTTGGTCAGAGTTCAACCGGTTTCCCTCAATCATCGTCGAGTAATGCGTTGTAGAAAGGCGAGCCGTTTCACGAAGCGAGGAAATGACAGAAGTCGTTAGAGGCAAATGCAAAATCCTTTCTTTAGTCGCCTCTATTTGTAAGAGTAACTTCGTAATTTTGGGGGTGATGGTATAAAGGGGAGTGAAATTTATCGGCATAATATCGGCATGTTATCTGCATCCCATTATGCCGATAAAATGCCGATAAATCAACCTGTGAATCTAATTCTCTATAGATAAAGGGTTTATGAATTTGTCGACATCCTTGACGAGGACATCGAGACAGTCGCGCCAGAAGTCGGGCTTGCGTAAATCGACCCCGAGATGTTTCTCGGCGAGATCTTCCACACGCATTTGCCCTGTATCAGCCAGAAAGGCATCGAACTTGGGTCCAAAATCCCCTTCCTTTGCCCGTGCATATAGCCCTGTGCTCAAGAGATACCCAAAGGTATAGGGGAAATTATAGAAAGGGAAGTGGGTATAATAAAAATGGAGCTTAGAAGCCCAAAAATAGGGATCCCAATCTGCTAGTGCATCGCAATAAGCCTCTTTTTGCGCTGCAACCATTAAATCACAGAGCCTTTCCACCGAGACAAATCCCTGTTTGCGCTCCTCGTAGAATGCTTTTTCAAAAATGAGCCGCGCTTGCAAGTTCATAAAATAAGCAACAGCCCGCTGAAGCTTGTCGTCGAGCAGTTGCATCCTCTCTTCATCGGTTTTTGCACCTTTAATCACCTGATCAATCACCACAGCCTCCCCAAAAGTGGAAGCTGTTTCTGCGACGTTCATTTGCATCTGTTGATAAAAATAGGGCAAATCCTTCACGCATTCATTGTGATAGGCATGTCCCAATTCATGGGCAAGGGTTGCCACATTGATGGGTGTTCCTTTATAGGTCATGAATATCCGGCTCTCACCCGATTTAGGAAGCATCACGCAGAATCCTCCTGCGGCCTTTCCTTTGCGGTCTTCGGCTTCGACCCATTGCTTTTCGAGTACTCCTTTGGCAAATTCAGCTTTCTTTGGATGAAACTTCCCAAACTGCTCCACAATGATCTCACAGGCTGTTTCCCAAGGGATTTCAGCCACCTCTCCCAGCGGGGCTTCCACATCGACCCAAGAGAGTTTCTCCAGACCGAGCAGCTTAGCTTTGTGCTCTAAATAGCGCAAAAAGGCAGGTTTTGCTTCCTCGATTGCATGCCACATGGCATTGAGGGTCTCAGGCTCCATGCGGTTCAGGAAAAGGGGTTCATCGAGGATATCATCCCATCCCCTGGCCTCATAGACTTTAAGCCGGAATCCTGCCAAATGATTCAAAAGTTGTGCCAAAAAATCGGCGTCCTTTTCCCAGGCCTCGTTCCAATCCTTAAATGCCTGCTGCCTCACCTGGCGATTTGCATCTGAGAGCAAATTATAGGCCTGCCCTATGGAGAGGCCTTCTTTTCCCACCTTAATCTTGCCCGTAAAGGACTGATATAGAGACCAAAAGCTATGATATCCATCTGCGGAGAGGGCATTAATCAGCTCTTCCTGCTCTTTGGTCCCTTTCCTCTTGGCAACTTCTCGGAGCTCCTCGATATAAAAGGCAATTTCAGAGAACTCTTCCAAAAGTTGTTGAAAATCCGCCTCTTCCATTTCAGCCAGACGATTGGCGAGTTTAAAGAGAGCTCCTTCGTATGCAGCTGAAAGTCCCGAAAGCTCACCATTTTTGACATGAGCCGCCTGATCGGAGGGATCCTGCGCCATCAGGCAAGAGACGTAGGAATCTAGCTGTTTGAGCAGCATCCCCGCCTCTTGAAGTTTTAAGATATCTTCGCCTACAAGCAACTCTTTGACGCGCGATACCTCTTCACTAAAGGCAGCATCCGAGGCGTAAATCGAATCTAATTCCCATACAGTCATGACAGAATTTTACACAAAAATCTCATCGAAATCCAGGATAAACACATTCCAATTCTTGAACCCGTGACTGCCACCTTCTTTTCATCTAGGCGTTAGCGAAGGACTCGGATACAAGTTTCTCGAGGAAGGAAAGGTGTCTACACCTTGGCGACGAGAGAAGCGAAGTAGATGAGTGCTGCAGGTAGCATAGAGGAAAAACGAGGTAGCAGTCACGGGTTGAACTGGACTGTGTATAAAAAAAATCGGACTTGAGGGGAAATATCAAGCCCGATTTATACCCAAGCAACCTGAAAAATTGATTTTGGACTGCGTCGGCTTTTTCTCATATTTTTCGTCTGTTCGCACGCGCCGTGTCTATGAAC
>JAAKFB010000065.1 GCA_011065235.1 Chlamydiota bacterium
GGAGATGAAGGTATGCAAACGACGATGCCTCTTTTTGGAGTATCTGCTGGGATTGCAACAGCTTTTGGCTATGTACCTCATATATTGTTTCTTTTGGTCATTGCTATCTCTGAAAGCAAAAACGTTACACCTGTCTTCTTAATGTTTACAATCGGCGCAAGAGTTCTAGCCGATTGGATCTTTTGGTCTCAAATGTTTCCTTCGAGGATGGACTCAGGAGACAGTAGAGAAAATTGGTGCTCATCTATCAAGGATATTTTGTTTTCTAAACCAACTTCTCTCAGTGCTATGTTTGATATGATCGTTGATTTTGGAATAGATGCGCTTTTGGTTTATATGGCGCTTGAAGCTTCGGCGTCTCCCGTTTGGATCTTTCTAGTTTTCTCAGCTTGCCAAGTCATCGGAGCTTCTTTGCACGGCATGATTATTTATGTGGTTAGCAGAAAGGGTATCCGTCTTTTTTCTATGATCGTCACAGCATTGGCAATTTTTACTGTCCTGGAAATTAACGGAGTCATTTCAAATAATTTCCATATGGATATGTTTGGACTATCCAATATCGCAAAACCTCTAGCCGTTGTTTTGATACTCGGATCTAAATGTCTCTTTACGGGAACAAGCCTCATTGGGAAGACAAACATAAAAGAAACGATTAAAATGGAGACAATGGAGGAGTTGAGAGAAGCATGAATACAGAAAAAGTTAAAAAATGGACCTATGATCTAAGAAGACTTCCCAATGCAAAGCGCGGACTTGCTTCGGGAGCCTGTAGTTCAGGTGCTTTGGCTCTTGCCATTATTGTCTACTTCATTGCTAAGGCCATGGGGTATAAATTGGGGACGAATTGCCTGATTGGCTTTGCCGCTATAGCAGAAATGATAGCGGCGATTGTATTTTTCACCTGGGCAAAAGCCGCCTTCAAACTGAAAGAAGAGGAGAAACGGTATGGAAGCTGAGAGCATAGATACCTATCAGCAGAAATCAAAGCAAATTATCAGAGCAGCAGCCTACTTGCAGGGTATAGCAATTGTCATTGCCGGATCGATCCTCCATTTTAAACCATCTGGTTATAGAGAAATGGGACAGTGTTTTTCAATATTGGCCCTTTTCGCTTCTTTCGCCGTTGCGAGGTGGTACATTTACAATGGAAAAAAACTAGAGGCGATGAAGACCTTTTCTTCCGAGGAGGGAAATGCCATAAAAAATGAATATTTTTTTAGGTTTTTTGCCCCCTATATCTTTTGGGTGGCGTGCATGTGGGTGTTTTCATAATGAAAGATGATATTCAGTCAATTATAGATTTTTTTAATACATCAGAAAGATTAAAATTCGAGTCGAGAGGAATTTGGTGCTCTAACGACGAGCAGGAAAATGTAGCAGCCCATACTTGGAGTCTAAGTTTATTTCTTATCATAATCAATCCCTATCTTGAATTAGAAATGGATCTTTTTAAGGCCTTAAAGCTTTCTATTATACATGACCTTCCTGAAGCGCTTACCGGAGACATTCCATTTTCAAAAATCGTTAAAGATCCCGGATTATTGGAGACAAAAAAATCCAAAGAAATTGGAGCTATTAAATCAATAGCTGACATTTTACCAAATGCGTTGGGAAAAGAGATTTTTGATCTTTGGATTAATTATGAAAAAAAGACATCTATTGAGGCCTCGGTCGTTTATGCATTAGATAAAATTGAAGCTCAACTTCAACAGCTTAGATCTAAAGTTGAAAGATGGGGAGATGAAGATGTTATTTTAGCAGCTTGGGAACGGATGCTTGATGTATCTTCATTTAATCAATTTTTAACTAAATTGTCAGAATTCATTATTGATGCATCTATTAATAAAATAAAGAACTCAAATAAAGAATTTAGAAAATGTTTGAGTTTTCATCAGATGCAAGTATCGCATTAGCTTATTTATTGCATTTTATTATATAATAATCTAGTAATTCGGATTCAAAAGCTTCTATCCAACGACAAGAATGCTCAGTTTCTGGTTTTTGTTGCTTTGCCCAAGTGCAAAAACCTTTAAAAACGTGATTTCCAATTGAATGGACCGAAATCTTAGAGAATCCATAAGTATTTAGTATCTCCTTGGCTTGTTCAATTCCGATAGCATGGTGTGACCCTAATACATTTTCTGGCAAAATACCGTTTATCATTGGATTGGGGAAGAATCCTGTGTAAAAGAACGTGCTAACGACTAAAGCGCCATTTTTTCTTAATATCCTATATGATTCCTTTGCAAAATCACTAAAATTCGGGAAATGTTGTGCGGCTTCAACGCTTATGATCCCATGAAAATTATCATCAGGAAATGGAATAGATCCTGCATAACCTTGAATAAATCGATCTGCCTCTTTAGGATAATTTTTGCGGCACACGGAAATTTGTGAAGGAACTGCGTCAATTCCAAAAGAGTCGATATTGCTATTTAAAAGCATTTGCACACCATGTCCTCTTCCACATCCTACTTCGAGTACACTTTGATGTTTACTAACCTCGAGGAATGAGATTACTTCCTCATATAGCCTTATCTGAGAGCTCAGACGAGCTGATTTACTAATTTTTGGAGGAATCTTATTCCAATATCCAAAATTAATACATCCAGCTGATAAATCTGGGAATAAAACTTCCATTCCATTCCTATCTACTAACCCGGAATAAAATTTAATAGTATCGGCGTCAACTCTTGGCAAATCGGTCAGATTTTCCATTAACTTAGACTTGTTGACCATGAACCCTCTTTACACTAAATAGGTTAATAAAAAACGCGATGAAAAACAGTAACCCCAGCAAAATTCCAATCAAATAAAAGGATAAATGAAAGTCTTTGATAATTTCAAGGATTACTGGGGCAAAAACGGAGGCTATTCCTTGAACGCCTTCGCATATTCCTGAAGCTTCTCCTAATTTTTTTGAATCAAATAGTTGAAATAAGCGACTGTAAACTAGAGGGATATAGATAGCTCCTATGCATGCAATAATTCCAACAAAGACTTTTATTGCTGCTGCATTTCCCATCAAGTATCCCCCTAGAACACCTAAAAACATAAGCAGACCTCCTAGAAAGTAGGAAGAAGAAATTAAGGTAGGGTAGCTTAAATGATAATCTTTGTGCGGCAAGAAGTGTACGAGGGCTCCAGTAGTGACTCCTGCTCCGGCTAAAATAAAGAAAGTATCGCTTTTGAACACTAAAGCGCTAATAAAATACACAGATTCAGCAAATAAAAACGCTACTAATAGAGAAATGCTCGAAAAAATAAGCTTTTTGTGATTAATAGCTTTTCTGTCAATCACAGATTTTGGC
The DNA here is from genome assembly GCA_011065235.1 of Chlamydiota bacterium. Taxonomy (GTDB): domain Bacteria; phylum Chlamydiota; class Chlamydiia; order Chlamydiales; family Rhabdochlamydiaceae; genus Sacchariniichlamydia. The sequence goes on from JAAKFB010000065.1 coordinate 3,312, forward strand.
TCTTTAAGAGAGAAGACTATTGAGAAAAATGTAGCTATAGAAAACCAGTAAATAATATTTAAGGAGTTGTCTAATCCAAATCCTTGGACTTTTCCAAAAAATAACCAAGGGAAGGCCTGACACAAAACGGAAAATGCGATTATTTTTGGATTTTTATGCTGATCTATTTTTTTTCCTTTGGAGGTTTTATAATTGTACTTCTGATTAAAAGTAATTAAAATAGCATTTACTATTGGAGTGGGATTGTATAGGAAAGATAGCGCCATTATCGTAGGGATATTAAATCCATATTTTTTTAAAATCCAAATCCCGATAACTCCAAGAAATTGTGTTAATAAAAGAAACCTTTTCCTAGATCCTTTGTCTGAGATCCATCCAAAAAAATAAGCTCCTGTAATACTCAATAAAACCCATATAAAGAAGAAAAAAAGCTTTTCTTCTAGAGGAAAGAAAGCATACATCCACACGCTTAACGAAAGAGCGCATATAATGGATAATGCTGCATTAATAAACAAAAGCAAGTTGGAATCCGCGCCAAAATTATCCAGTTTTTTCAAAACTACATTGGCTATTTTAAAAATTGATAGCCTCGACACTTGGTCCACTATGTCTTCATTTTTTGGCATTTCTTATATTCCGTGCAAGCAGGGCCATCGTAGCAAACAAAACAATTGAAGAGGCAACTCCAACGGTGATTGCGAGGTTTGAGCTTGTTTTCGTTGAGAGCATAACAGCAGACCAGATCGTGAGGATTCCAACAAATGCGAAGGGGATTAAGCGAGAAAATAGCGTGGCTCGGTAGCGATTGGTCCTGTGTTTGCTAATCATTTGAAAGTAGCTGAAATTGATGATTGACGGATACCTGTCTTCCAATGCTTTGCCCTCCTTCTCGTAGATAGAGCGTTTCCAGTCGATTTCTGAGCTGATGAATAGCGTGGCCATGACTGAGGCGAATAGCACTCCAAATCCGGTACAGACAACAGCGATGAGATAATCGCCGATCAGCCCTTTTCCTTCCATTAACATGAAGCCAAGAAATGCCAGGATAAAGAACCCTGCATATTTGACGTAGGTAAATTCTTGCCGCGAATGCATGTTGTCGTAGTGCATATGCATGTCCATCACCGTTTTGTAGTGAGGCTCCACTAGGTGTGGAGGAATCTCTTCTCTTGGGAACTCTAATTTCATCGGGCTATCCTTTTTTTGGAGGTGGTTATTTTTAATTTCAAAATAGCAAAAATCCACTAGAGAGTTCAATATAAAGTTCATTGACAAAGTTTCTGATTGAATCGTAAACTTGCGCGAAAAACGAAACCGACTTTGGAAACCTCCGTGCGAAAACTGAAGTTTTTTACCCACTGTACACTTCTAGCGACAACACCAACCTTACTTGCCTATCCTCAAAATAATCTACCGCGTGTCACCGCAGCTGTGATGAATTATGGATACCAGCAGGAGACCCAAGAGTGGGTTCGCCCTACGACGTATGATGAAATCATGCAGATGCTCGAAGATTTGGAATCTGGTGAACTTGAGAGAAGATATCCACCTGAGCAATTAGAGCGTGTGAATGAGTATTTAGCGACTCTAGCAAATGAGGGTATCCTTCCTAACGAGTTTGATGAAGAAGCGGATTTAGAAGAGGATGCCTATGATCTGCTGTACGGTGAAGACAGCGGCTTTCAGTTAGCACGTTACTTAGAAAGCAGCAGCGAATACATGATTATCCCTGCAGTTCTCAATGGCTATTCGGGATACAACATCGTTCAATGCGGCAAAATCAGCCACGCATGGAAAAAGACCAAGAAGTTCGCAAAGAAGCACAAAAAGGCCATAATCATAGGAGCCGTAGTTGTTGTAGCGGTGGCCGCTGTTACAGTGGCTGTGGTAGTCGTATCCTCAGCAGCGGCAGCGTCCGCAGCGTCAACTGCAGCAGGGGCTGCTGGAGCAGCTGGCGCCGCTGCTTCTGGATCAAGTAAATCAGAATCCAGTGGAAGTTCTTCTTCTGCGTCAAGTGGTTCTCAAACATCTTCGAATGATGTCTCAACTTTCCAGGCAGCTATGGAAGATCAGGTCTCTTCTTTCAAAGAACACCTCGCTGGTGAGAACTTTTTCCAACCGTCCGAGGCTGGTCAGGGTCTTTCAATAGAAGAAACAGGCAGGGTTGTAGGGTCTCTTTTTGCACATGACAGTTTCAATCACTTCAACAACCAGATTTCTGATTATCCTCAGCTTTCTCAAGAGATGCAAAGTATTAGTTCGCATTATGACTTCCCTTTGCCTTCTGGAGCAAGTGATAACCCTGTGGGATCTGGACATAATGAGATCGATTGGAGGTTTTCTAGCAATTGTGGCTCGGTGTTCTCTGATCCGGCGAAAGAAGTAAATTTTAATGCCCTTTCCTATCAGATGAGAGGTGAGGCAGCGAGTTTTTACGGGTATCACAATCAGGCTATCAGTGACTTTAGCAAAGCCATTGATATGAATCCAACGGATCCTATGCTATTTCTTCAAAGAGGGATATCCCATCTTAACACCGAGCAATACGAGCGTTCTATAGCTGATTTTCAAAGTTATGTGACTCAAGCGGAGCAAACCCCACAAAAAGAACAGTTTAATCTTGCTGAATTCACTATTGGTTTTGCAGAAGGTTTGCCTCAAGGGATCTATAAAGGTGGAAAGGAGACTCTCTTATTTGCCACTGGTTGCGTAAGTCATCCTATTCATACAGCAAAACAAATCTATGAAGCCTGTTCCATTTTAGCTAAATACGTCCATACAAATGAGTGGGAAATCATTGGAAAAGCGCTATCGCCAGAGCTACACAAAGTGATTACAGAATGGGATTATACTCCATCACGTGAACGAGGAAAACTTATTGCATTATCTGTAGGAGAATTTGGAGCACAAGTTGTAATACCAGGGGCTGGAGCTAAAATCATAGCCAAAGGAATAAAAGGTGCTCAAGAAGTAACATGTGTCCTCAAAAATATTGGAAGGGTTGAAGAAATGATCCTTCTTGAAGCTGCAGCTGAAGTAGGTAATGGTGCTAAATTTGGAGAAATCTTGAATGCTGGTAGAAGAACCGGCTTTTTAGGAGAGGAGTTAGGGTTTACCGCAAAAGAAATGGGTCAGCTAAAGCAAGCTGGAAAACTAGAAACAACTCTGCAAAAAGAGTTAAATCACTTAAGTTTGCCCAAGCAAGAATCTACAAAACTGTTCGTAGAGGCAGAGAATTTTTTAAGTGGCCATAAAGGATACATACCGGAACATAAGGTGAGAGGGCTCATTCATGAAACCGGTATCCCAACTTTTGCGAGACCTAAGGGAATTCCTGAAAATTATCGAGTGAAGCTCTCTAAAAATGGTGCGGGCATGAAATACGTACATCCTAACAATGAGCAAACATATGTAAGAGTTATGCCAGGAAAGCCGCACAGTAAGCATGCTACTCAGCAAAAACCTTATGTTATACAAATGAAATATGGAAATACGCTAGACAAACATGGAAATATAGTTAATAAGAGGGCTCCAGAAGCTCATATACCTCTTGAAGAGTTTATTTATAGAAATTGATGGGTTTTATGTTAACAGATAAAGACAGAAAACAGATATTAGCCAACTTTTTAGAAACTATTGAAGGAATCTCTGATAAAGAATACCAAAAAAGAGTTTGGATACGCGGAGAAGGGCCTGAAGTTGATGATTTTACAGAGACAGTTTGTCACTTTTTTGACGATGGAGATCCAATTTTAAAAAAATATAAAGAATATAACATCATAGAAAAACAATATCGGTTATTGGTTCAATTTCGTAAGGAGTTTGAATCTTTTGTTGATGGGGATCGACCATATCTTCCAGAAGAGTTCATAGACACGCCTGAATGGAAACAAATTATGAGCTTGGCTAAAAATGTCTTAAAAGCATTTGATTATCAAAAGGGATGATATTGGACTTATGTATAGCAAGAGATTTTCAATTGTGATTGCAAATGACAACGAAAGAGAAAAAGTCGTAAATGTTCACCTCCCCCCAGCAATTCCTTGTAGTAAAAAACTAAATTTTTTACTATGAATAGGCATGAAACCTACCTATGAGCAATTAGAAGCTGAACTCGCAACAACCAAAACCGAACTCGCAGAAACGAAAACACAGCTCTCAACAGCAGAAGCTAAACTCGGAAAAATGGAGGGGTTACTCAAACTTGCTCTAGAACGGATTGCCAAGCTCGAAGAGCAACCAAAAAACAGCTCCAAGCCCCCATCGACAGACCAAAAGTCGAATACATCCGACAAAAAGCGCAAAAAAAGCAAATCGCGCATGGGACGTTCTCGAACGCCCTATCCGCCGGAGAGAGTTGATCGTCGAGTATACTGCAAGAGAAAATGCTGTCCTCACTGCAGCTCCGGAAAACTTGAGGAACTCTCAGAAGCCCCATTTTTCTGGCAGCAAGTAGAGCTGCCAGAAATACAAGCAATCGTAACGCAGTTCGATTGCTTAAGGTACAAATGCAAAGGGTGCAACCGTCGGTCAATGGGAAGCCTACCAGAAAACATCCCATTTTCTGCATTTGGTCCCAAGTTGATGGCCTTTGTAGCCTGCCTGACAGGACGCTTCCATCTATCGAAACGAGAAGCAATGACTCTAATCAAAGATCTATACGATGTAGACCTATCCGAGGGCTCTGTAATCAACGTAGAAGAAAATGTAACGAATGCACTAGAGGAGATTTATGGAAAAATCCATCAGCATGTCATCGAGGGAGCTCTATGCAGGTATTATGATGAAATCTCTTGGAGAAATAGCGGCAAAAGACATTACGCCTGGATAGGAACAACCAGAAGTGCAGCATACTACCGAATCGACCCTCACCGGAGTAAAGAGGCTCTGTTCAAAATGATCGGTAAATTTACAGATCGCCCGGCGGTAACGGACCGATACAGCGCGTACAACGCGCTGGATGGTCCAAGACAATACTGCTTGGCCCATCTCATCAGAGACTTCCACGTATACAGTGAAAGAGATGGAGAGGATGGAAGAATAGGGAAACAGATCGTAGACGAACTGCGCAAGATCTGTAAAACTCATACAAAATGGGGGGAAGAGAAAATCTCCAAGTCCCAATACAGTGGCTGTCTCCGCCACTCCAAGCATCGGTTGAGCGAATACCTCATAGATGGCCTAGCCCTTGGAAGTGATGATCTATCGGGGCTTTGTGAACGCCTTAGCGATGAGTTCGAGCGCCTCTGGACCTTCCGATCCATAGAAGGCATGGACCCAACGAACAACATGGCAGAAAGAGATCTGAGAAAGCTCGTACTTTGGAGAAAGAAAGCTATGGGACCAGAAGTGAGCGAGGGAAAAAGTTTGTAGAAAGGATAACGTCAGTAGTGGAAACGCTCAAAAAAAACAAACGCTCTCCCTTGAAATATTTAGAAGACGCCATCCAAGCTTTTTATGCTAAACAG
>JAAKFB010000066.1 GCA_011065235.1 Chlamydiota bacterium
TTTCATGGATATCATCCCCCATGATCTCGATATCGTCTTTACCAATGCAAGGGAAGCGAGAATTCTAACCAGTTTGGAACCCAAAGAGGCGTGCCATGCACTCGGAAAACACTGTAAAATTGCAGTCGTCACTATGGGGGATCAAGGGGGCTATGTCGCTTCAAATGGAGAGGTCTTTCACTATGACGCTGTCTGTGTCAAGCTCGTCGATGACACCGCAGCGGGAGATTATTTCATGGCGGGTTTCTTGCATGCTCTCTTGAAAAACCACTCTTTAGAAAAGTGTGCAGAGACAGGTGCTGAAATCGCCGCAAAAATTGTCCAAGTAGTCGGCTCAGAGCTGCCCGCTCAATAGACTGGTGTCGGGAATGACCATCAGATCAGGATAGATTTTGTGACGCAAAATGTTGCCGATCGCATCGAGCGTTGCCCCTGTTGCCGAAAAGCAAGAAGTGCAATTGCCGCTGTAGGCAATGGTGATCCGATTCTCTTCGACTTTGATCACCTCCACCCCTCCTGCGTCCAGCTCGACGTAAGGGCGGATGTCGCGCTCCATCACCTCAGCGATCACGGCTTTCTTTTGCCCATCTGAAAGCTCTTCCCAGTTGGGATAGACCGTCCGTTCTCCCCCTTCCATTTCAGGTGGAGCGACGTAAACGTCTTCAATCGGGATGTCCATGCACATTTCTGTCGCAGCATCGATCGCATCGATGACGAGATTGAGATCTTCATGCCTACTTGGCATGGACATCTTTTTCTCGATCAAATCGGCAGTCAACCGTTTGCTTTGTATATAGTTCTTCCGCAGTAAAAGAGTGCATGCAGCTTCCGCTGCTTCATGAAGTGTAGGTGGCCCAAAAGCGTCAAATTTGCTATCGGCAATCACTCCATCTTCTTCATCGACCAAAAGAGACAAGGTTAAAGTGCCGACTTTCGCTGTACAAACCCGCATGTTTTTGGCTTTGGCATCTTCTTCTGAAAAAGGGACCATCTTTTTGGATCGGAGTTTTTGGACTTCTTCTCTCACCACTTGGGCTACACGTAAAATCTCTTCCTGTGTCGTCTCAGCCCTCAGAATAAATGCTACCTGCTTAGCTCCGTGAGCCTCTGCCATGATCCCCTGACGTTTGAGAGCAAACACGAGCTGCTCTGCGTGGATTTCCTCAAATGCCGCCACGACCGTGTTTGGAAGGCGTTCCACTTCTTGAAAGAGTACATGCCCCTCAAGTTCTTTTTCCAATAAGCCACGCAAATGCCCTACCTCAAGCGCATAGCTATCTCTCTCTTCAAGTGCCAACTCGACCCCCCGCACCAGCGTCGAATAGCATGCATAGGGAAACGTTTCTCCTGACCAGAGCTTTTCTTTCGACAAAATGGCCTCGATCTGCCCCGGCACACCCAATGCAGCGCCCTTGATTGTGAGATAATCGACATCCAAAGGCTCCAAATCGAGCTTTCCAAGCGCACTCGTCACATCGAGATGGACTTTGACATCGTGCTCCTTGCAGACGGCAATCAATTCCCCGGCAGGCTGGATCACTCCCGTGAGCGGATGGGCCCACGATAGACTGAGCAAACTACTCCGCGCTCGGATTGCCTCTTCGAGGGCCTTGCCCGTCAACTGTCCTTGTTCATTGAGAGCTAAGATTTTGCCCTGCACTTCAAACTTTTCAAGCCGTTTGAGGTTTGCATCCGCCTCCAAAGCCAAGATATGGGTCCGTCCCGTCTCGCGAATGAAATCCATATAGTGAGAGAGCAAAACCTGAAAATGGGCAGAGGAAGTGAGCGTCACATAATACTCTCCAAACAAGTTGGTGAGTTTTTCCATTGCCTTTTGAGCGGGACCCATCCACCAATGCTTGGCGCTATCGAGGCTCATTGCCTCAATTAGCGCCTTTTTTGGACGGGTACGCTGATCAAGATAGATCCAATCTGCCAAATTCTCCACCTTCGTATTCGTAAATGATCGGAACTCCTGTCGCCAGCTCGAGTTTGAGAACCTCTTCTTTCGACAGATTGTCGAGATGCATGATGATCGAACGGAGAGAATTGCCATGGGCCGAAATGAACACGTTTTGCCCGCTAGCGAGATGGGGTACGATTTTCTCCTGGAAATAGGGAATAGACCGGGCGGCCGTATCGGCCAAACATTCTCCATTAGGGGGTGGGATGTCAAAGCTGCGCCGCCAGATGTGGACCTGTTCTTCTCCGTATTTGTCCATGGTTTCCCGCTTATCGAGCCCTTGCAGGTCTCCGTACATCCGCTCATTGAGCTCCCAGGCCTCAATCACCGGAATGGTCATCTTGGCAGCCTTGGGGTTATGGATCTTGGCCCATTCATCGAGCTTCCCCTCGCCGGTATGGAGGATCTGGGGAACGCGGCCTCCTTTATGCCCTGCCATGGCGATCATAGCCGTCATCTGGGCCCGCATGAGAGACGAGATGTAGATCACATCGATCGGAATTTCTGCGATTTTTTCACCCGCCTCCAGCGCTTCCTCTATCCCCTTCATGCTTAGGGGGATATCAACCCAGCCTGTGAAGAAATAGAGCTTATTCCACTCAGATTGTCCGTGACGCAAGAGGATGAGCTTAGAGGGCATTGAGAAAACTCCATTTTGATTCAGAGGGTGTTTACAAAGTCATTTCATTGCTCATTAGAGCAATGAAATGACTTCCTCTCAGGATAGCCTATATAAGAGTAAATGGAAATAGAGGATACAAGTCTTTGATTATTAAGCTTTTTTTAATTTAAAATAAACAGCTTTAAATTAAAACTACAATATGATATAATTTTAAATATAATTAAAACCCAAAAATAAGGATTAAATTAATATGAACTCAATTACATCAAATCAACAAATTTTCCCATTTATGGAGCTTCCCGTAGAAATACAGCTTGAACCCGTAAAAAAATGCGATATCCATACTTTTCTTCGCCTTTCTTCTGCTAGTAAGCACACCCAATCATTAACTGACTTTTGCATAAAACAACTTCATTTACCTCCTGGTATGTCTTTCACAAAATATTTTCAGTATCTGCGCGAGAAAGGAAAAAACCTTTCCTCCAATCCCAGATACAATGCCAGCGATTTAACAGAAATTGAATATTCTACATTTACAATTGACAAGATCTTTCAACTTCAAAATTACCTTAAAGCTAGAGATAAAACTAGAGATACTCTAATTGTATGGGAAGCATTAGCTAAACAAATTCATCAATCTTCTCCTCAATTCGAAAATGGAGGGACCTCAGATGATATCATTAAAGAAGCCGAGAGGTTCAATTCCTGGTGCAATCAGCATAAATCTGCATTAGCTAATGTAATCCACCTCGACCTTGCTAGACATGACTTAACCTCCTTACCTGAGGAAGTCTCTAACTTGCCTTTAGAAACACTCAATCTTGAGCTAAACCATTTTACATCTCTTCCAGATTCTCTCTCCAGCATAAAGAGTTTGGAAACTCTTCGCCTCTCAGAAAATCAACTTTCTTTGATAACACCTGACTTTTTAAAATTAAAAGACTTGGTTATTGTTTTTATTATGAACGGGTATTTTTGTTCAGCAAAGGTTTCTGCAGTTCTTGATTATTTAGACGGGCAAAATGAATCTCAATAAAAAAAATTTGATTTGAATTGAATTTTAGAATGGGATGTGCTATGCTTTCCCCATGGAAAAAAAGCGTTTGAGCAAAGCCTTAGCATCAGCTGGTATCGCCTCTCGGCGAGCCTGCGAAGAGCTCATTTTTGAGGGGAAAGTCACTGTCAATGGAGAGATCATTCTCAAGCCAGAGACGCATGTTAATCTGGGAGAGGATGATGTCCGCTTCGAGGATCAGCGGATCCGCAATGAGCAAGAAAAAATTTATTACATTCTAAATAAACCGACCGGTTGCATTTGCAGCAATAAGCCCATGGATCGGAAAAAGCTGGTTATCGATCTGTTTCCTCCTGAAAAACGCCTTTTTACTGTGGGTAGACTCGATCGGGACACAACAGGCCTTATAATCGCCACAAATGATGGGGATTTTGCTCAAAGAGTCATCCATCCAAGGGCCAATATCGAAAAAGAATATCTCGTGAAGACTTCTCAAGAAGTGATGCATGAACACCTTCAGGCGATCTCGAAGGGGGCCTTTGTCGATGGAGTCTACGTACGGCCGGTTTCGGTGCGCAAGGTACGTCGCGGCACGTTGAAAGTGACCGTGAAGGAAGGACGCAAACGTGAGGTGCGCGTTTTCGTTCAAAAAGCCGGTCTTAGCATTTTGAGCTTGGCCAGAATCCGGATCGGAGGACTCGTTTTGGGTACTCTCGTTGAAGGAGATTATCGCGAAATGCAGGAACATGAAAAAGAAGCGATATTCAAAAATTAAACGGTCGGGTATTCTGGAAATTCTATGATGACTATCGCCCGTCTCTTCGGCAAATCTCCTTTTGCCCCTCTGCAGAGCCACATGAACAAAGTGGGCAGCTGCATGGAAAAACTGACGAAAATTCTCGAATCTCTCGCCCATCAAGACTTAGATAAAATGGAACGCCTTGTTGAGGATCTCTCTCAATTGGAGCATGAAGCCGATCTGACGAAAAACGATATCCGCAATCACTTACCTAAAAGTATTTTCATGCCTATCGATCGAGGGCATTTTTTGGAGATCTTGTCAGTTCAAGACTCGATTGCTGACCGGACTGAAGATGTGGGCATCACCTTGACGATGCGCCCTCTCGAGAGTTTTGAAATGCTCCAAGAAAGTCTGATGGAATTTTTCAAAAAATGTTCAGAAGTCTTTTGGGATGCTAAACGCATCATCGAAGAAATTGATGAACTCCTGGAATCCTCTTTTGGAGGGATAGAAGCAGAAAAGGTCAAAACGATGGTGGAAGAGACCGCATTTAAAGAACACCAAGCTCAAAAACTCAAACGCCAATTGTTGAAAAAGCTCTTTACCGAAGGAGAAAAGTTCTCTCCTCCTGGTTTCTACCATTGGCTCCGCCTCGTTGAAGATATCGGCATGCTCGCGCAATGCTCAGAAAAATTGGCAAACCGTATCCGCATGGTCCTTGAATTGAAATAATGGGTAACGAAGTCGTTTTAATTATCATCGTTTTGCTTATCGGCTTTTACATGGCCTGGAACATTGGGGCAAACGATGTTGCCAATGCAATGGGCACGTCGGTCGGATCGAAGGCCCTGACATTGCGCAAAGCGGTGATCATCGCCGCAATTTTGGAATTTTCTGGTGCTTATTTCGTCGGGGGAAATGTCTCCCAGACGATGCAAAGTGATCTCATCAACGTAGCTGCATTTGCACCTGATCCCAAAACACTGATCTATGGGATGTGTGGCGCTCTTCTCGGCACGGGGATCTGGTTGCAGATTGCCTCCTATTTTGGGCTTCCCGTCTCCACTACGCACGCAATCATTGGCGCTATTATCGGCTTTGGAGCGTTGACACTCGGGTTTGCAGGAGTTCAATGGGGCATGATGGGCTCGATTGGGCTGAGCTGGATCGTTTCTCCAGTCTTGAGCGGGTTTATCTCTTACTTAATTTTCAGCTTGCTGCAAAAAAAGATCCTCTTTGCGCTCAATCCCACATTAGCAACAAAGAGATTTATCCCCATTTTGCTATTTTTTGTCTTTGGCTCGTTTTCGATTAGTTTGCTCTATAACGGACTAGGACGAATCGATCTTCATCTCTCCGTTCCACAAGCGCTTTTGATCAGCATTCTCTGTGGGGCAATCGCATGCGGCATTGGGTTCATCGTCGTCAAACGTCTTCACACACCAGATACGGCTAAGGAGCCTGCCTCTCGCTACTTGCCTTTCAAATTGATTAGTTTGGAAAAGGCGATCAAACATCTCAGACGGGTGCGCACTGGATCCATTGATGAGACAAATATCAAGATCACAGGGCTTTTAGATGAGATGCACAGTTTAAAGCGGGGGATGCGCGAAAAAACGAAATTTCCCGAGCGCACTTCCGAATATGACCGGGTCGAAAAGGCCTTTGCCTCAATGCAGATCATCAGTGCTTGCTTTGTCGCTTTTGCTCATGGTGCAAATGATGTGGCCAACGCAATTGCTCCAGTTGCTGCCGTGCTAAAAACGATTAAAAGTGGGGTCCTTTCCACTTCGACCCAGGTCCCCTCCTGGCTCCTCGCCTTTGGCGGAGTGGGAATCGTCGTCGGTCTTGCAACTTGGGGATGGAGAGTGATTGAAACAATTGGGCGCAAAATCACAGAGCTCACTCCGACCCGAGGATTTTCTGCAGAATTTGGAGCGGCCATCACGATTCTACTCGCTTCAAAAATCGGTCTTCCCATTTCGACAACCCATTGTCTTGTCGGCTCTGTTCTTGGAGTAGGACTTGCCAGAGGAATCCGCGCGTTGAATTTGCGCATGCTCCGTGAAATTGCCCTATCGTGGGTCATCACCATTCCCGCAAGCGCGGGCATAAGCATTCTTTGCTATTATGGCCTCCGCGCCATCTTAGATTAATTTTTCCTTGTCAAAATATTCGCATCGCCCGTATCTTATTCCCATCTTTAAAATTAAAGGAGAAATCTTATGGTCGTTCATCTTGATTCCAATAAGTCTGTACAGCAATCTGTACTTTCTACGCAGATGTCACACAAAGTAACCCCTCAAAATCACATCCACGACACTCTCGTCTCGAATAAAGAAAATAAAGTTACAGAATATTTCTACAAAGCTTGGGACACAGTCAAATGGGCTTTCTCAAGTGCTTGGAGTTGGGTTGCATGGCTTTTTCAAGGATGCCCTGTCGAAAGCTCAAAACTCGAAATCCTGGAAGAAATCCTGGAAGCTCCAAAAGATACAGGAAAAGAATTCGCCAAAAAAGCCAAAGAATCTATCGGTGAATTGGTTGGAGCTATTTTAGACGATCCCATCGAATTTAAAAGCCTCATGGAAAAAGAGGGAAATAAAGAAAAATTCGCTGATTTTCTAAAGGCGTTTAAAGGCAACATTGAAGATGGAAGTGGACTTTTTGCAGGACGTTCGGTCCTCTCTGCCTTTCAGGCATTATATCAAGGAAGATCTTATGAAAACGCCATATTCAAATCGTTGCTCGGTTTGTTAAAGGACAATATTCCCCTCTTATGCAAGGTGCTTGAAAACGTACGTTCTCAAGTTCTTAATACCGTGGGGACAAATTCAAACGATGAATCTATATCCAATGAACGCGCAGCCCTTATCGGCGTATTTGGCACCTATCTGCCAAAAGTGATTCAAACGGCAGCAAAAGACAACTCCGAAAGCCTCCGTAAACTCATCGATGTGCTTTATGAGCAAACTAGTTTTGTTCCGAATCAAATTCCTGACCTCATCAATACCCATCTCCACCCAACACCTAGCAACGATGAACTCGCATTTTTAAATGCTTGCTTCCAAAATGGAGCTTTAACTCTAAGACAATTAAGCGATTCTCACGTCTTAACTCAAAACGCTGATAGTCCTTCTCTAGATCTTCGTCAGACCCTCTATCGTGAATGTATCAAGGCAATGGAGCCCGAACATTTCACAAAGCTAAGAGAAATCGTCGAGAAAAATTCTAAACTTGGCGGTGAAATCTTCAAACAGATCGAAGCTATGGGAGCCACTTCTGAAGGACGCGAGAAATTAAGTCGCAACTTGTCAAAAGCACTTCCTATTTTGAGCAAACTCCACGAAGATTATCAGAAATAAAGTTGTGGTCTGAAAAGCCCTGGTTATTACAATCAAGCTATGGGTAATAAGTGCATCTTTTGTTTTCTCTTGCTATTTGCTCTGTTTAGCTGCGATGGCAAGAGAACCCCTTCCACGTACGAGATAGGCATCGATCCTTCCTGGTATCCCCTTCAGGTCCCTGGACAAGAAAAAAACATCCTCGCCTTCTCTATTGAACTGCTCACGACAATCGCCAAAAAAGAAGATCTTCAGCTCGCCGTTATGCAAAGAAATTGGGATAACTTGCTCTGGGGATTGCGTGCTGAAAAGTACCCTGCTGCCCTCTCTACTATGCGCCCCTATACGTTCTACCAAAAAGAATATTCCTTTTCACAAGCCTACTTAATGACCGGTCCCGTTTTGGTTGTTCCCAAAAATGCAAAAGCCAAAAATATCGATGATATGCAAGGAAAGGAAATGGGAGTTGTGAGAGGATCCTCTGCGGCTCTTCTTCTACAAACCGTGCCTGGTGTCATGCTGCAAGGATACGACTCGATCGCCACAACCCTCGAGGCTCTAGACCAGCAACAAGTCGATGGTGCTGTGATTGAAGTATTGATGGCTCAGGACTACGTCCGTAATCTCTATGCAGACACACTTAAAGTTGTAGGCCTGCCGATGAGTGATGAAGGTTTGCGCCTTGTCTCTCTCTTTCATTATGCTCCTCAGCTGATGGAGCGCTTTGACAAGGGGCTTATGAAGATGAAAAAGAGTGGAGAATACGACAATCTCCTCACAAAATGGGGCCTCTCCCCGGATGGGAAGCCCATCGCCGATCTCAACCACGAAGCTGAATCGTTTTTAAAGAAATTTCTTTAATTAGAACATTCTTCCTACTAGCACAAAGTACCTCCAAGAGCATGTCCCTAAGAGGGTGTTTATAAATTGCTTCTCATCGCCAAGAGCTAAGGGCCCGTAAAGAAATAACCTGACAATCCTCGAGCAGGAAAACGGTTCAGATCTTGAGGATTTTTCCGCAGTAGATATTCCTGCAATATCTACAAGGGAAAATCATCGGGAGATGAATCGAT
>JAAKFB010000067.1 GCA_011065235.1 Chlamydiota bacterium
TACAGATATTCGAGTTGATGAAAATACTATTTCGATCCATTACAACGTTCCATTTAGGTGGCATAGCGGATCTTTAATCTTTATTTTCGATAAGAAATGCAACCAGGTTAAACTCGAAATGCGTTTCTTTGGAGAGAATGAAATGAAGCGTTGGAACCAAGTGGTATCTTTGTCACAGCTACTTTCTGACTTAAACCTCATGCAACTAGAAGAACCTCCGCAACTTTCGGCCAAAGAAGCTAAGGTCGTCTGGCTACTGGAAGATAGGGACAAAGCATCTGGCACACTAGAAATGCAGTTTTACCAAGAGCTTGCTCAGATGTGTATGGATTTTTTCAACATTGACCGTATTGTAGAAAATTTCATACTAAACCTGAATATGAACTCCCATACGATTATTGAGTTAATCCAAAATTCACATGGATATCCTCAATTCTATAACCCAACGCTCGTTGTACTCTTTCAAGTAGTGCTTTCCAATAATTTTGATGATGAAATTGAACTAGCAGCCAATACGCTACGTAAGAATGACTCGCTTGGAATAGCATTCTTTCACGAATTGATGACACGTGAAAGAGGGATAAATGAAGCAATTCGAATCGCTAGCAAAGGCGAACCAACAGTTGAAAAAATCATGCTGTTTACTGAAATCGTCAAGCATGGAAAAGGAGTAGACGAAGCTATTTTAGCTGCTAGTACTGGCGAACCAACAGTTGAAAAAATCATGCTGTTTACTGAAATCGTCAAGCATGGAAAAGGAGTAGACGAAGCTATTCTAGTTGGTAGTAAAGGCGAATCAACAGTTGAAAAAATCATGCTGTTTGCTGAAATCATCAAGTATGGAAAAGGAATAGATGAAGCAATCGAGGCTGCTAGCACTGGCGAACCAACAGTTGAAAAAATCAGGCTGTTTATTGAAATCGTCAAGCATGGAAAAGGGTTAGATGAAGCAATCGAGGCTGCTAGCACTGGCGAACCAACATTTAGAACAATCAACCTGTTTAATGAAATCTTCAAGCATGGAAGAGGAGTCGATGAAGCTCTTCAAGCCGCTAACGAAGTCCTTGAACGCTTTGATCAAAACTTTGCACCTTGGGCAATTCAAATTATCATAGAACTCGGAAAACAAGAAAAAGTATTAAAGCAAGCTGTTGAAATAATCACAAATGGTTATATTACTGATCGTTTCACTTATAATTTTGTATTAAAATTTTTTAATTACATATTTGAACAAGGCGTTGGTTTTGATGAAGCCTTTCAATTTGTAAATAATCATAGCGTATATAGCGCAAGAAGGACAGGGTGGAGTCCCGATACAGCAAATCTTGTACTTCAATTTTTTTGGGCGATGAGGAAATTTGAAAAAGGAAAGCTCCGTGCTTTTGACTTTTGTAAAATATTGATCAAAGACAAAGGAGCAGGCACACTTATTCCAAATGAAATTTTTTCATTTGCTGTAGATTCTATAGATTCCATATATGAACCTCAAGCTTTTGAGACTTTAGAAAACTTAATCAAAGAGGGAAAACAACTCGATGAAATCAAGGAATTGATCGATCGAGAGCATACTTGGAAAGGCTACTCCCTTTCTCCAACAAAATCCAATGGATTCAAAAAGCTCAGTCAACTTTTAAACTGATTCTTCTTCGGCGAGTTGCTCGAAGAGCCAGGAGATGTAGTCGGGATTCGCGTCGGCGATCAGGATCTTGGAAACCTCGGGCACGTCATAGGTGGCGTGCTGGATGATGTAATCCCGCACTTTGGCAAAGAGCTCATCTTTGGTTTTGAAGAAAACTTTCACCTCTTTCTCTTCTTGCATCTTCCCGTCCATCAGATAGAACGAATCGACATAGGGCAGAATGTTGGCGACGGCCACCCACTTTTTTCTGACGAGTTCTTTGGCGATTTGCTTCGCCTCATTGAGGCTGTCTGATGTCCACTGGATCTGTATGTATGCCATAGCTATGTTCCTTCTTCGATGAATGCCAATTGAGAAACCCGAAAATCGATCATCTTTAGCGGATAGGTGATCGTCGTTTCCCCTTCTTTTTGAAATTTGAGCTCTAATTTTTCCTTCTCCAAAAGATCTTCTCGCAATTTTAGGTAATTGCTCAGTTCTTGCGAATACTTTTTTGTCGAAAGGCGCAAAATGCGAGGGAAAACAAAGCGGACTTCTTGGTCTTGGTGGCTTGTGAATACCTCGTCTTGGGTGATTAGATCGATCTCTTGCCGCCCAAGGCTTTTTTCAAAAGCATTCGAAACATCGACCCGTTTGATATTGAAGAGGTCACTGACGATAGGACCACTGAGAACTTTGAGTAGTTCGTAGGCAAGTTCGATTTTTTGGCCCGTGAGAGGCTTGTTCCACTCGATTTCTTCTTCTAGGCCTAAGTAGATTTCGGGGAGGTTTTTGGGAGTGAAAAAAGGTGTCACTGGAAAGGGATATCCATCTTGATCGAGAGCAACGTTTTCAAAGTCGCGAAGAAAACAGATCGGCTGTCTCGTGGTGTATTCGATGTAGAGTATGCCTGGCTCTTTGATCTTCACTTCCACTTCTTTGATCACGGGAGAGGCGAGGAGTTTGGCTTGCGCCTCTTTGAGGTCGAATTCGCTGCTGAGAATGGGTTGGTCAGCACTGAGATTGAGCAGCTCGGCAAAGTAAGCGGTTTTGAGTGCTTCTTTTTGAGGGCCTGTCTGCACAATCGCTTTGATGGGAACTTTGTAATCGAGGCTGCGGACCCGTTTCCAGTAGTGGTATCCTTTGATCCCGAAAAATGTCATCCCATTGAGAATCACCGCTGAGGTGAAAATCCAAAGAAGCGACTGAAATAGGGTGATTTTCGTTTTCATGTCATCAGTATATTGAGGACTGCAGGTCCCACGGTTGTAATGTCTCCCGCTCCCATGGTGATGAGCACATCACCTGGCTTAAGAAATTGCGATAAATACTGCGTGAGGTTGTCTCTCTTCACAAATTGGATGTCTCGAAAGCCATCCGCTTTTACCTGCTGACAAATTCTTTCGGGAGTGATTTCAGGAATGGGGGTTTCGCGGGCTGCATAAATATCGGTCACAATCACCTGATCGGCATATTCGAATGCATCGGCATAGTCGTCGAGACAATATTGCGTGCGGCTATAGCGGTGGGGTTGAAAGGCAACGACGATCCGTTTGCCACGCGTCGCGGATCTGATGGCGCGTAGTGTTGCAAAAATCTCTGTCGGATGATGGGCATAGTCGTCGTAAATCTCGATGTTGCCTGTCTCTCCTTTTTTCTCGACGCGTCTACCAACTCCTTTAAATGTGATCAGCCCTTTGCGAAGGGAGGCTTCGGGAACATCGAGTTTGATCCCAAGGCCAAAAACAGCAGCGGAATTGAGGACGTTGTGCGCGCCAATGAGGGGGATTTCGAGATTGAGGTAGTGTTTTCCCTCGAAGGTGAGATCAAAGGTCATTTTCCACTTGATCTGCTGAAAATTATTGATCACAAGATCGGCATGCTCATTAAATCCATAGCTATACCCATCAAGGTTGAGAGAACGGAGTAAAATGTCGTCATAGCACCAAAAGAGGTGCTTTTTTGAACCTACTTGAGAGGCAAATTGTTCAAAAGCATCGAGTAGTGCTTTTTCAGATTTCCAATAATTCATGTGGTCGTGTTCGAGATTGGTGATGATGGCACTGAAACTGGGATAATTCAGAAATGAACCATCACTTTCATCCGCTTCGATGGCAAAATAGAGACCTTTCCCATAACGACCATTGGTATTTGTCCCATTTAAATAGCCCCCTATCGCAAAAGAGGGGTCGAAGCCGGCTTCAACTAAGGTGTGCGCAAGAAGTGCCGCTGTGGTGGTTTTTCCATGCGTGCCTGTGACAAGAATAGGAGCATACCCGGTCATCATCTGGGCTAGCAACTCAGAGCGATGCAAAAGAGGGATTTTTTCTTTTTTAGCATAGACGAGCTCAAGGTTGTCTTGAGGAACATCGGTTGAGTAGATAACTGCATGAGGTTTGCGCACATTTTTGGGGCTATGGCCAACGGTCACTTCTGCCCCTTCTTGTTTCAATTGCTCTAGTGCGGAAGAACCTTTTGCATCACTCCCCGATACTTTTTCCCCTTTTCGAAGGAGAATACGGGCCAAAGCGCTCATTCCTATCCCGCCGATTCCCACAAAATGGTAGTGCTTTCTCATCTAATACCTCGCTCCGTCAGCTTTTGCGAATTTGGACTGGCTGCGACTTTGCCAAATCGCCCCTCCTCGTCATCTTTCCCTATTTGATAGCTTTCCAATTGGTTGAGTACTAGTTTACAGAGTGTGTCTTTTTCTTCATCGCGATATTTTTTCAAATGATCGCGCATGGTCACCAATTTGTCTTTTGCACGCTCTACATGCTCTGCAAGAGTGTGCAAATGCTCTTGATCTAAGAGGATCGCCCCGCCGATGTCTTCCATCACACGCGCATTTTTGTGCTGGTGACGCTCGGACGCTCCCGGCCAGGGAATGAGAATACCCGGGATGGCGTATTCGATAAGCTCTGAAAGGGTGCTAGCCCCCGCACGACAGATGGCAAGATCAGCTGCGCGCCATGCGAGATGCATCTTTTCTTCAAAGGGTTTGACACAGGCGAAAATACCTTGGGTCTCATATTCTTTTTTCAAGGCTTCAGCATCTTGATCACGTCCACAAAAATGGAGCACTTGGTAAGGGACCGTCAGCTCGAGTTTTAAAAGCGCTTCGTTGATCCTACGCGCACCTTGCGACCCGCCAAAGACGAGAAGGGTAAATGGGTCGGACTCGAGACCAAAATATTTGCGTGCCTCTGATGTGATGAGATAGGCATCTTTGTGCTCGCGCGACCAAAAGGGCATTTTTGCAACAGTGGTTTTTCCTTTTAAATAGCGAGACGCTTCTTCAAATTGAAGGGCGCAGAGCTTGGCTCCCGATGCAAAAAGGCGGTTCACTTTTCCTGGAAGAGCATTGGACTCGACGAGGATATAGGGGATGTTTTTGAGTTTTGCAGCTGCGAGCAAGGGAAAACTGTAAAAGCTGCCAAAGCCGACGATCAAATCGGGAGAAAATTCTTTGAACAGAGCAAGGCTCTCGCGTATGCCCTTGAGAAGTGCGAGTACAGCTTTGAGAGGATTACTTCGAAATGGGGTGCTGCTGGTGATCTCACGAAAGGGAAATTGGAGTTTGTGAAAGAAACGGTTGGATCCCAAGCGTCCTCCACCAAAGACGACCTCAAGATCGCTTTGAGCCTCTTTGAGCTCACGAGCTAGCGCTTGGGCGGGGAAAAGGTGTCCTCCCGTTCCTCCGACTGCAAAAACTATTTTACGCATAGACTTTTTGGCGATGGGCTACGCTCAAAATCAACCCCATTGCAATGAAGTTGACCAGCAAGGAAGAGCCCCCATGACTAAAAAAGGGCAAATTGATTCCTTTGCTCGGAAGCAGCCCAGACACCACTCCTAAGTTTAAAAAGGCCTGAAAGCATATTAAGAATGTCAGAATAGCGACTAAATAGAAACCTTCGATTCTGCTAGATTTTGCGGCAATCGTCATCCCAATTCCCCCAATCGTCATATAGAGCATGATGAGTCCCAGCATGCCGATGAAGCCGAATTCCTCTGCAAAAATGGCGGCGATGTAGTCGCTGCGCGCCTCGGGAAGGTAATCCATTTTTTGAAGGCTCTCGCCAATCCCTTTGCCCAAAAGTCCGCCAGAGCCTGCTGCAATGCGCGCTTGATGGGGTTGATGTCCTTTTCCTTTCAGATCGAGCTCTGGATGGAGATAAATTCGAATCCGGTCGGGAACGTGGCTCATCTGAGAAGCAATAACGGTTCCGAAAACGACACATGCACAGAGGGGAATCGCCCAATAGATCCATTTGATCCGCATCAAAATAAAGAGTATCAACAATGTCATCAAAATGATGGCGACGGTCCCATTATCAGGCTCAACCAAAATCAATCCAACCGGAATGACCAAAGTGGCAACCAATCGGATGAATGCCATGAGGTGCATTCCGTCTTTGTATCGGATGATCACGTGAATCGTGTAAATCGGCAGAAGGTACTTCACAAACTCCGATGGCTGCAGGGAATTGCCAAAAATGTTGATCCATCGACGAGCCCCATTGATTTGTTGCCCCAATCCCGGGACAAAACAGAGGACGAGCATCCCTGTGAAAATAAATAGAAAAACTCCCGACAACTTGAGCACGTTTTCATATCCCAAGAAATAGATCCCCACGGCAAAACCACAAGCTATCAAGGCAAAAGCCAGCTGTTTGAAAAATGCGTGGTGTGTGCTCCGGTCCAGTGCCTTGTCGAGCACTTCTGCGGCGGTTGTATTGAAAACCATGAGAATCCCCATGGCAAAGAGCAGCAAGACCGCTGCTATAAGGCTCAAACTATATTTGGTCATCCGAACCTATCTCAATAAAATGTCCTGGAAACTTCTTCAAGAATCGGGAAGCTTTTTTAATCTTTCTTTCAGCCATATTCCCTAATATTGTCTTCATTCAAGATTAAAAAATTTTCACCGATTCTCATTGAATTTTCCTAGGCATTTTATCAAGACAGGTTCTTGCGAATGCGCAACTTGTCTCCAGGGCGTAAGTTTCTAGCTTTCTCTTCATTGAGATTATTGAGTTTGAGAAGTTCATCCAATTTCATGTGATTTTTCACCGCGATCGCCCAAGGATTGTCCCCTTGCTTGACGGTGTACAATTCCGTTTCATTTGACGGCATTGCAGCCGCTTTTCCTTTTTTGGGGACTTTGATCACTTGACCGATCTGCAACATAGCACTGCTCAAATGGTTGTACTTCATGATCTCGTCAACAGAGGAGTGGTTGGTGTGAGCGATCCTCTCAAGGACATCTCCTTTTTTAACGGTCACTTCTCTGTAATCACCAGTTGGGGAAACTGTTTTTGTCTTTATGGGCACAGCAGCCGCTTTTGTAATGGCCTCTAATTCTTTTGTGAAATCGATTTTGGAAGCGGGTTTTTCCTCTTGGGCGACTTTCTTTTCTGTAAATTCTTTCAAGATTTGATCGACTTCATCACCCCTAGCTCGCGCGGGCTCTTTTTGCTCAGGAAGAGCAATCGGTTTGACCTCCGCAATTAACCGCTCCGTCACCACTTTTTCTGTATGATCCCGTTTGATTGCTGTTACAAAGAGAGCAATCAGTAGAGCAGCATTGACCAAAACGGCAATTGTGATTGTGTCTTTACGGGTCATGAAATTCTCCTGCGGACAATACGTTTAAAAGCTTCCCCCCTTTCTTCATAATTTTTAAAGGCGTCGAAACTCGCACACCCCGGGGAGAAGAGGACTACATCAGCTTTTTTTGCACAAAGCGCCGCTTTTTCAACAGCCTGGTGCAGCGTTTCCACTTTGTGGACGTCACTTAAGCCTTGTAATGCATCTGCGATTTTTTCGCGAGCCTGACCAAATACAATGACATGCGCTAATTTTTTTCGAGCCTGGCGCAAAGGTTCAAACGAGAGGTCCTTATCCTGTCCTCCAATGATCAACACCACATCGCTATCGATCTCTTCGAGGGCATTGAGAACTGCGGCTACATTGGTCGCTTTGCTGTCGTTATAGTAGGCAACGTCATCAATTTGAGTCACAAATTCTAAACGATGTGGGGGTTTTTCAAAAGAGAGAAGTGCATCAAAATTTTTGATGCCAAAATGGGCACATGCAAGGCGCGCTGCCATTTCATTGTGCCCTACAAAATATTGAAACGGTTTTGAAAATAGCCCTTCATCTACCGATTCGTGAACAAACAAATCCCCTTTTTCTTTGATGCAGTTTTCCAAATGCGCTTTTGCCATCGCATAGTCATGAAAAGATTCATAGCGATCGAGGTGATCCTCCTCTATATTTAAAACGAGTCCCACATCAAAGACTATCGCATGCAATGTTTCGAGCTGAAAAGAGCTGAGCTCGACAATCCAGATCCCTTTTTGCTCACAACTCGTAAGGGGCATGCCCACATTGCCAACGGCTTTTGCCTCGACTCCATTGGCGTTTAAACAGTGCTCAATCATCTTCACAACGGTTGTTTTGCCATTCGTTCCCGTCACACCGATACAGGGCACTGTGCACGCCTCAAGTGCAAGTTCAGCTTCTCCCTTGATCGGGATTTTCTGCTCAATTGCCATCTGATAGAGAGGATGTGTTTTTGCAATGCCAGGTGAGGGAACAAACAGATCAAATCCCGACAAATTATCGATCTTTTGAGGCGCGAGCGTATCATCGACACCAACAACGGATACCCCTCTTTTTTCGAGGAAGTTTTGAGCGCTTTTCCCGCTCACTCCAAGTCCAAGTACGAGTGCTTTCATCTTACTGACGGCGTGGAGACCCATTCCTTCAGGGATGGGAGGAAACGCCTCTCCTTTTTTAAAAGTTGCAAATAAAAAGTTTTATGAGTATCTTTGCGCCTGTGAAACGAACGATTTCTCTTAAACTCAAGTTTTTTGAAGAAGATTATCAAGCTCTTTGTGAAATGCAAAGAACCTTTTCTCAGTCTTGCAGCCGAATATCGCAGTTGTCTGAGGAGCGCAATCGGGTTAAGCTTCACCATCAGGCCTATTATAGGATCAGGAAAGAAATTCCTCAAATAGGTTCTCAAATGATCTGTAATGCAATTGCAAAAGTTTCTGCATGCCGCAAAGCCCTCAAAAAAGGCAAAGAACTGGTTTTTAAAGAAACAGGCTCTGTCCATTACGACAAG